>JAPSGP010000152.1 GCA_031177445.1 Acidimicrobiia bacterium | reverse complement strand
CCATGCGGGTGTTCCCGACCCTGTTCGCGGTCCTGAACACCCGCATGGGATCGCCGCCCGGCGGCCCGGCCCGTACGCCACCCAGCTCCTGGTCGAGATGGGGGCCGAGATCGTAAAGGTCGAGCCGCCAGATGCTGAGGTCCAGCACCCGCACACCGCCGAGAAGACCGGCCGAGTTCAGGGCTGCGCTCACGTCGACACCATAAACGCGCGATTCCCTGATTGAGCGGCCCCCGCGCCTGGGTAAGAGCACGCCGGCTGCGAGAGAAAGGGGAGCGCTACGTGATCGCCATCGGGATCCTTGGCCTCGTCACCATCGTCGCGATCTGCGCGTGGGTCGTGTTCCGCGATCGGGAGGCGATCAGCGGGCGCGCCCTGCAGGAGCGGGCGCGGTCGGTCGAGCTGCTGGCGTCGTCGGTACGGACGCGGGCGCCGAGGAACGAGGTGACCAACCAGCCCTCGGTCAGGCAGCCCCGTGCACGTGATCGCACAGGCGCTGCTCCCCCGCCTTGATCTGACCGCCGCCGATGCCGTCCAGTGCCGCGAACGGGCCGCAGCGGTGGGGCACGATCCAGACGTGCAGCATCGGCATCGCTGCCTTCTTCACCGTCGGCGGACGGCACGCGCTGCCGACGCCGATGATGCCGGCGATGCGCGGCGCTACCGGGTCGGCGGTGAAGCAGATGTCGTCGTGGATGTGCCACTGCGTCAGCGGGCCGCCGACGTCGGGCACCGTGTCGAGCGTCGAGCCGTCCGGCAGCATGAACATCGCCGCCACAAGCGTCTTGACCCCACCCCGCACCTGGTAGACGAGCGACTCGGGATAGTCGGGATCGAGGATGCGACCGTCGTTGACGTACGACCAGTTCACGTAGTGCTCGTCGCCGGTGGATGCATCGCCGACAGAGTGGAAGCCGTCGGCTTCGGCCGTCGCCGTGTCGGTGTAGCGCGGGAGCCGGGCGATCGTCATCGTGAGCAGGCTCTCGGCCCGCGCCTGCTGCTCGGGGGTGACTCCCTCGACCCCGCCGAGGTCGATCGGCTTGGTCGGGTCGTAGGGCTTGGGTGGGACGGCCTGCTCGACCGCTCCTGACTGACCCGCGTGTTCGTGCGTGCTGCCAGCCGCCGCCGAGTCGTGTCCGCGCTCGGGGCCGGCGTGCTCGGGGCGGGCGTGCTCGGGGCTGGCGTGCTCGTGGCTGCCCGCACTCGCCATCGCCGGCACGGCGAGCGCCGCGACGATCACGGCCGCGCCCGCGAGCACCGCTGGGCGCGTCTCCCGGCCCACCGGCCGGCGCGGGCTCTCGAAGAGCCGGGCGAGCGATCCTGCCACCGCGAGCAACGCCAGCACGGCCGCGAGCCCGTCGGCGAGCTGCACACCCTCGGCTTCGTCGAGACCGGCGACGAACCAGATGCCGATCGATTTGGCCATGACCCAGCCTGCGATCGTGGCGCCGTTCCCGACGACTCCGACGAGCGCCACCCTCCGGGTCGAGATGGTCAGCGCCACCGCGCCCCAACCCAGCTGGAACACCGCCACCGCGGTGAACGCGACGACGGCCGCAGTGTGCTCGCTGTGCACGCCGATCGCGGCGGCGTGGACCGCGCCCGCGCCGAGCGACGCCAGCGCCGCGACCGACAGGCGTCCGGCTCGCAGCTCGCCCGGGCGGGACCGGATGGATGGGCGGTGTCCGAGGTTGGCGGCGCCTGCGCTCACGAATCGGCCTCCCCTTCGAGGGCCTCGCTCGTTCTCCGCCCGACTACCGGACGATAGCCACCAACATCAGCACGAGCAGGGCGCCGATCAGTGCGACCGCGGCCGCGGCCAACACCGCCTTCGACACACCTCGACCGCTCGACGGCAGGGTGGCGCGTGACGGCGGGGGCCCCGACTGCGACCCCGCCACCACTTCGAAGAGCTCGTGCTCTCCGAGCTTGCCCGGCAGCGCCACCCGGAACGACCGGCCGAGCGTCACGGGTTCGCGCACCGCGGCCAGGGTCTCGGACGAGATCAGCAACCGGGTTCCGGTGGCCTTGTTGGCGGCTTCGATCCTGCTGGCCATGTTCACCGTGTCCCCGATGGCCGTGACCACGTCGTTCGACGAGAGGTCGCGGATCGTCCCCACGACGGCGTCCCCATAGTGGATGCCGACGTTGATCTCGAGGCGCTGGCCAACCAGGTCGTCGAGCCACGGCTCGGCTGCGTCGGCGACCTCGAGGATGCGCACGCCTGCATGCACCGCCTGGTCGGGGGCCGCGTCGCCGGCGTCACCGGCGCCGAACAGTGCCATGAAGCCGTCACCCATGAACGTCGTGACGACTCCGCCGTGCTCGTCCACGACCCGGGCCATGTCACGGAAGAGGCGACGCAGGATGTGGATGACGTCATAGGCGAGATGCGTCTCCGCGAACGCGGTGAAGCCCCGGATGTCGGCAAACAGCACCGCGACGTGCTTCTCCTCCCCGACGCGTCGTCGTCCCGAGCTGCGGCGGAGATCGGTGAGCTCGACGTCCTCGGGATCGAGCACGAGCCGACGCAGCGTGACGTCGCCCGACACGTCCGTCTGGCATGCCAGCCGGATCTCGGGCCCGCAGTTCAGACGGGCCGCGATCGACTGCTCCTTTGCGTTCCGCGCTCCGCATCGGTCGAGTCCGTCCACGATCACGACGCGGCACGTCGAGCAGCGGGCGTGGCCCCCGCACACGTGCGCATGCGGAAGGCCGGCATCGATCGCCGCCTTCAGGATGGTGGTGCCGGCCCGAACCCCGACGATCCGGTCATCCGGCAGGAAGTGAAGATCCGGCACGGGCCCATTCTTCCTCGATCGGCCCGGGTGCTCAGATCGATTGGCGGCTCGCCGTGGTGCGTCTTTCGGCCAAGCCGGTCACGGCGCCGCCTCGCGGGCGAGCTGCACCGCGGCCTGCGCCGGACTCTGCGTGGCGCGCAGGAACACGGTCGGTGAATCCGAGAATCGTTCACGAAGCGCATCCTCGAACGTCGCGCGCGCTCGCTCGCTCTCCCAGAGATCACCGACGACCCCCACGATCGTCTCCTCGATGCCGAGGCGCAGGTTCTGATCCCAGCGCGCCGGATCGTGCCGCTCCAGATGGGCGCGCACGAGCTCCGCCAGCTCGACCATCTCGCGAGTCAACAGCTCCCGCGCCCACTCGTGTTCGCCGGCAGCGGTGATCAGGACCGGCGCTGCACCCGCCAGCAGCGTCGCCGGTGACGGGGAACCGTAGACCGCGGCGACGATCTCACCCGGTCCGCTGACCCCGAGGGCGTCGCAGATGGCCAGGCCGAACAGGTCGACCGAGTCCGGATCCTCGACGTAGCGGCCGACGAGCAGTTGTCCGAGCCGGAACGCCGAGCCGCGGTCGCCGAGGAGGTACCCCTTCCCTCCGCTGGTCACGATGCGCCCGTCCTCGTCGCGGCTGCACACGAGCGATTCGGTCCCGGCGACGACGCACACGCCGGGCTCCCGTTCGAAGCAGCGCAGCGCGGCGACGTAGTCGGGCTCGACCCGCAGGGCGGCGGCCGGATACCTCCGCCGGAAGTAGCCGCCGATCTGCGCGCGCGTCTCGGGGCTCTGCAGGCCGGCGAGGCACACCGCGAGCCCGTCCGGGCGCGGTGAGCCGACCAGGAGATCGTCGAAACGCTCGCACACGACGGCGAGCGGGGTGACGCGCGGATTCGTCGGGCCGCTGGTGCGCTCGTAGATCACCGCACCCAGCACATCCTCGGCGCGGGCGATGGTCTCGGACCCGCCACCATTGATACCCAGATATGCGTACCGCGTGTCCCGAGGGTATGCGAGCCCCGCGAGTACGCACGCGACCGTCTGCACATGCGCCCATCCGCAACCGACGCGGAGGCGCTACGACCCGGGCGGCGCTGTCGGCGACTCCGTTCCCTCCACGAGCTCCTGCCGCCCGGCCCGGAGCGCGACGAGCGCGACGAGTGCCGCCGCCGCCATGATGCCTGCCATCACGAAGAAGATCACCCGCGTCGACTGGGCGAAGTCGAGCTGCACCGCCTCGAAGATCTCCCTCGCCTTCGAACCGGCGCTTGTCGAGGATCCGGCCGCCGATCTGCGATGCCGGCGCGAAGCCGGCGAAGAAGATGAGGAGGTAGAGCCCGGCGTTCGACGGCGACCAGCCGAGCGAGATCTGCGCGTACATCGACGCGAAGAAGAACACCGGAACGAAGACTGCCGACGCGAGGAACAGGACCACGTTCTCGGCTGCGAACGCGCGGTTCTGGAAGATGCGCACCCGGATCAGCGGAGACGCCGCCCGGAGCTCATAGCCGATGAACACAACCAGGACGACGAGCCCGACGGCGATGAGTCCGATGGTCGCGACGCTCCCCCAGCCCCACGAGCTCGACTGCTGGAGCCCGGCGACGCTGAGCCCCATGGCCGCCGCCACCAGGACCGCGCCGGGCCAGTCGATCGGCGCCCGTTCGTAGTCGTCGACGGGCTTGGAAATCGTCGTCAACACGAGTGCGATGATCGCCACGGGGACGTTCACCCAGAAGATCGCGCGCCACGTCCACTCGCTGAGATATCCACCGGCGGAGGGACCGACGGCCGTGAGCCCGCCCGCGATCGCGAAGAACACCGCCAGCGCCCGGCCACGCTCGTGAAGGGGGAAGGCCTTGACCACGATCGCCAGCGCGGCCGGGTACATGAGCGCGGCGCCGGCGCCTTGCACGACACGGAACGTGATGATCCAGACCTCGGCGACGTCGCCGGTCGGCGTCAGCCCGTTCAGGGTCGACGCGCCGGCGAAGATCACGACGCCGAGGATCAGCATCTTGCGGTGGCCGAGGACATCGGAGAGCCGGCCGCCGAGCGCGAACAGCGCCGCAAGGGCGACGAGGTAACCGTTGATCACCCACTGCAGGCCGGTCGAAGAGAGCGCGAGCTCCTTCTGGATCTCGGGGGCGGCGATCGCCACGATCGTTTGATCGATGAACGTCATCGCGACCGCGAAGATCATCGCCACGAGCACCAGGTTCTTCGGGCCGTGCTCCTCGGCAACCAAGGGCGTGCTCGACGTCGTCAAGGTGGGCCCCTCTCGTCAGCGGCCTTCGCTCGGTCGATGCTTCCCGATCAGACGGCTTCGACGCGCTGCAAGTACCAGAACGCGGCGTAGCCGGGGATGACGGGCAACCAGTACGTGGCGCCGCGGAACAGCAGCATGCTCGGCACCGCGAGCGACGAGTCCACGCCGACCGCGGTGAGACAGGCAACCAGCGCCGCCTCGATGCCCCCCACTCCGCCCGGCGTCGGGACGGCCGAGCCGATCGTCGTGGCTGTGAGGTACACCGCGCCGATCGTGCCGATTGGCAGGTCGACGCCGAAGGCCCGGCACGCGGCGTCGAAGGCGGCGATGTAGCCGAGTTTCGCCAGCCCCGCTCCGCCCACGAGCAGCGCCATCTTCACCGGGTTGCGGGCCAATGTCCCGAGCGTGTGGCGTGCCGTCCGCAGGATTTCGACGACCCGACCGAGCAGCACCCGACGCCCCCAAGGGGTGAGGAACAGCACGCCGGAGGCGACCGCAATCACCGAGAAGACCAGCGCGATCGTGCTCGCCTTGGGCAGGCTGACGGTCGGGCCTTGCTGCTGGCTCCCGGCCGCGAGGAAGAACGCGATGAACAGGACGACCTGCATGACACCGCTGGCCGCGCTCGTGAGGCCGACCGCGGCCGCGCCGTCGACGACGTCCGTGCCGCGCTTCTGGAGGTAGCGCACTCGCAGTGCCATCCCGCCGGCGTTGCAAGGTGTGAAGCGGTTCAGGAACGTCTGGCCGAGCTGTACCACCGTCGTACGGATCAACGGCAAGGAACTCGTTACCGCGCCGATCAGTGAAAAGGCGGCCGCGAAGTATGTCGTCGACGCGAAGAGGATGACCGGAACGATATAGAACCAGTTGGCGTCGGCCAGGGCGTCGCTGATGTCGCCCGCCTCCGAGAACTGGACGAGCATGATGTAGACGACCGCGACGCTCGCCACCACCATGAGCAGCTGGCGCGTGCCGATGCGCTCGATCTTCGTGAGGTGGAACTCCTCGGCTCCGGTGGCGGACTGCACCTCGGTTCGGAGCGCGGGCAGGAGGTCCTTGTGGCGACGCAGCAGGTTACGGGTCTCGGAGGTCAGCGCGAGCGGCTGGAGCAGGGGCAGGGCATCGCTCACGCTCTTTCGCCCGAGTGCCGCGACCGCACCGGCAACGGCGCGCTTCGGTCCCACCATCATCGAGAGCGAGACGAGCAGCTCGGCGACGTCGGCGGTGAGCGGCTGGTCATCGGCGCCCTGGTCGGCGTACGAGAAGCCGGTGATCCACGTCCGGCCGTCGCGGTCGACGAGCACATTGCCGGCGTTCAACCATCGGTGCGCGATCCGTCGCTCGCGCAGCTTGGCGACCTGCTGCCAGAGGTCCGCGAGGAGTGAGTCGCTGATCGAGTTGCCGTCCGCGCTCGCAAGTGACGCACCATCCACCGGCTCGAACGCGATCAACGCCGACGATTCCTCGAACTCGCCCACGGCCAGCGGACGCGGAACCCGCGCTCCTGTCTCACCCGCGAACACCGCCATCAGGGCTTCACGCTCCGAGCTGCGGCGCGGCGAGGACACCGGGCGCTCGTCCTCGATGCCCTTCACCCGGATGTTGCGCCAGATCCAGGCCAGCGTGTCGGCGCGGCGTTCGTCCTTGCTGATGACCTTGACGAACAGCGCGCCTTCACCATCGCACCGAACCGCGAACGGCAACGACGCTCGTGCTTTGACCTCGGCCGGAGCGATCGCCCTCGGGCTGAATCCGGCACGCCGCAGCGCGTCGGCGATCTTGGTCTCGTCCGGCCTGCGGGTCGGCGCCCCGAGGGCGAGCAACGCCAGTGAGCCGGCCGCCGAGCCGAGCGACAGCGCCGGCCACAGCACGAGCGGCACCTCGGTCGCAGTGGCCACGCGGCAGAACGCCACCAAGCCCACCACGACCCATCCGGCACGGTGCCACCGCCGGTTCGTCCACGGCGCGAGCCCGACGACCACGGCGACCGCCGCCGCCA
>JAPSGP010000435.1 GCA_031177445.1 Acidimicrobiia bacterium | reverse complement strand
CGCACAGCCACGGCAGCCACGACTCCATGCCGTCGAACACTTGGCCCTCGGCCAGTCGCTCCCACTGCTCCCGGCCCCACGGCTCGCGGGCGAGGAGGGCGGCCGCGCGCTCCTGCACCTCGGGCGTCGGCAGCAGCTCTCGAGCGGGGAAGATCAACGCCTCCTCGATCGGATCGGTGGAGCGCTGATCGGCGACCGAGAACGACGAGAGGCGATCGACCTCGTCGCCCCAGAGATCGATGCGGACGGGGTGGTCGGCAGTCGATGGGTAGACGTCGACGATCGAGCCCCGCACTGCGACCTCACCGCGCGCCTCGACCTGGTACTCACGCCGGCAGCCGAATCCGACGAGCCGGGCGACGAGCTCGTCCCGATCGACCTGGTCGCCGGGCCGGACCCGGATCGGCTCGACGTCCTCGACGTGCGGGCCGAGCCGCTGCACGAGCGCTCGCACCGGTGCGACGAGGATGTCGGGGAGCTGGTCGCCGCCGCGGTGGAGGCGCCACATCACCCGGAGCCGCCGCCCCATCGTCTCGAGCGACGGCGACACCCGCTCGAACGGCAGCGTCTCCCACGCCGGGAACAGCTCGACCCGCTCGGTGTCCCCGAGGAACTGGGCGACATCGTGCGCCAGCCGCTCGGCCTCCGCGGCCGTCGGCACCGCGAGCAGGATCGGACGGCGAGTCGTCACCCGGGCCAGCGCGGCCAGGAAGACCGCCCGCGCCGCTTCGGGGACCGCGACGACCGGTTCGCGGCCCACCACTGCGCGCACCGCCGGCTCCTCCGCCAGGAGCGCGGGGAGCCCCGTGATCGGGCCGGCAATCGTGGTGTCGGTGTTCGTCATGGCATCGATGGGCGCGCGAAGAACGCCCCCGAGCCGGTGTGCCCGGGGGTCGCGCTGTCGATCCGAGGATACCGGCCGGTTGGTGGGCAGCAGGCAGGGGTCGACGACGATTTCGGACCCGGGCGGCGCGGGCCGCCGCCCGAGCGACGACGTCTTGAGCGAGCGAGAAACGGGCCCAATGGGCCCGTTTCGAGCAACGCGAACCGGAGGAGGAGCCGGGCGGGCCACCCGCCGCCGTCCCCGCCCAACTCGCGCGGCGGTTCTCGCGTCAGTGGAAGCGGTTCATGGCGGTGGGCATGCCGTCGCGGATGATGGTCTCGACCGCCTCGGCGGCCTGCTCGACGACCACGTCGAGCTCGGCGCGCTCGCGCTTGCCCAGCCGGTTGAGCACGTGGTCGGCGCCCCGCTCCTTCGACGGCGGCTTGCCGACACCCAGTCGAACCCGCAGGAAGTCCTGGGTATGGAGATGGGCGACGATCGATCGCAACCCGTTGTGCCCCGCCAGGCCGCCGCCGGCCTTCAGCTTCATCTCGCCCACCGGCAGGTCGAGCTCGTCGTGCACGACGACGAGCTGGTCGGGCGAGACGCCGAAGCGCCGCACCAGCGGCCGGACCGCCTGCCCCGACTCGTTGACGTAGGTGATGGGGATTGCCAGCGCGACCCGGCGCGTGTCGATCGTGGCCTCGCCCACCCGGGCTCGCTCCTTGCCCTTGCGCAGCCGGGCACCGTGTCGCGCCGCCAGCAGCTCCACAACCTCGGCACCCAGGTTGTGCCGCGACCCGGCGTACTCGTCGCCGGGGTTGCCCAGCCCGACGACGAGCGCGTCGGCTGGGGTACCGCGGCGGGACCGAAGCAGTTGGGCCTAGCCCTCGGTCGAGTCGTCCGAAGACTCGCCGGCGGGCACTTCCTCCGCGCCCGCAGCCGCCTCGCCCTCGGGCGCCTCGCCCTCGGGGACCTCGCCCTCCTCGCCTTCCTCGGCGGCCGGCTCCTCCTCGACCACCCGCGGCATCACGACCTGGACGACGAGCTCGTCCGGCTCGTGCTGGACCGCGACGTCGCCCGGGAGCGAGAGGTCGGCGATGCGCAGCTGGTCACCGATCTCGAGCGCAGAGACGTCGACCTCGATGCCCGGCGGGATCGCCTCCGGCTTGGCCTCGATCTGGAGCGAGAACACGAGCTGCTCGAGCAGCCCGCCGTCGCGTACGCCCGTCGCCTCGCCGACGAGGTGCACCGGCACCTCGGCCGCGACCGCGACGTCGCGGCGGATTCGGATGAAGTCGACGTGGAGGAAGTCGCCCCGCATCGGGTCGCGCTGGATCTGGCGAGCGAGGGTCAGTAGGTCCTCACCGTCGACCTGCAGCGTGATCAGGGTGTTGACCCCGGTCTCGCTGTGGAGGATGTGGCCCAGCTCGCGCGCCGGAACCGCCACCGAGAGCGTGTCGCTCGCGAGGCCGTACACCACCGCGGGGACCTTGCCGTCACGGCGCAGCCGGCCCGCGGGGCGGGTCCCGAAATCGGACCGCTTCTCGGCAACGAGCGTGTTGTTCTCAGCCACGACGAAAACCTTCCAGGAAGTGCGGAGAAGAAAGTTTAGACGTTGTCGCCGCGGAAGATCTCACTGACGGACGTGTCGTTGAACACGGCGTCGAGCGCAGCCGCGACGAGCGGGGCGATCGACAGCACCGTCAAGCGATCGAACTGCTTCTCACCCGGGATCGGGAGCGTGTTGGTGAGGACGAGCTCCTCGATCGGGGCGTCTTGGAGTCGCTCCACCGCCGGCCCGGAGAGCAGGCCGTGCGTGGCGATGATGTAGACCTGGGTCGCGCCCCGGTCCATCAGCAACCGGGCGGCGCTGGTCACGGTGCTGGCGGTGTCGATCATGTCGTCGACGAGGACACAGGTGCGCCCGGCGACCTCACCGACGACCTCGGTGGCCACGGCGACGTTGTGCGTGCCCTTGGGGCGACGCTTGTCGATGAACGCCAAGTCGGCGTCGATGTCGTCGTGCTCCCCGAGATAGTTGGCGAAGCGACGCGTGAGCTTGCCGCCGCCAGCATCGGGCG
>JAPSGP010000026.1 GCA_031177445.1 Acidimicrobiia bacterium | reverse complement strand
GTCTGCGAGGAGGCGCCGCGCGGCCGCCACACCCTGCTCAGTCGCGTTCGTCCAGTGCTCGAGTCGCATCAGCTCGCCGTCGAACAGCGGGTTCGGCCATCGGGCGACGTCGCCGGCCGCGACAATCCCCGGCGCAGCGAGGCAGGTCGAGTCGCACACGACGCCGTTTTCGAGCTCCAGACCGCTGTCTGCGAGCCAGCCGGTCTCCGGGGCGACGCCGACGCCCACCACGACGAGCTCGGCGTCGAGCACGCTGCCGTCGGCGAGGCGGACCCGTTCGACGCGGTCGGTGCCGTCGAAGCCCTCGACCGCGACGCCGCATCGGAGATCGACACCGTGGTCACGGTGCAGCGCTCCGCACACCTCGCCGATCACTGGACCGACACCGCGCACCATCGGCACCGGTAGGGCCTCCAGCACCGTCACCTGCAGCCCGCGCGTGCGACAGGTCGCCGCCACCTCCGAACCGATGAAGCCGGCGCCGATCACGACGACCCGAGGATGCGCCTCCAGCCGCGCACGGATCGCGAGGCAGTCGTCGACGGTGCGCAACACGAAGATGCCGTCGAGGTCGGGTTGGTTCGGCAGCGTGCGCGGGCTCGCGCCGGTTGCGAGGACGAGCCCGTCGAAGGCGAGCCGCTCGCCGCCGTCGAGCTCGACCTGGCGACCCGCGACGTCGAGCCCGGTGGCAGTGCACCCCAGTCGCAGGTCGAGCGCCAGATCCTCATATGGCTGCTTGCGCAGCGCGAGCTGCTCGGGCGCGAGCTCGCCTGCGAGAAAGTCCTTCGACAAGGGCGGGCGGTCGTACGGCAGGTGCGGTTCCTTGCCGACGACGATGACCGTCCCTTCGAACCCATCGCGCCGCAACGCCTCCGCGGCGCGCAGTCCGGCCAGCGAGGCTCCGACGATGACGATGGTCTCGGGCATGGGCAAGGCGAAGGTAGCGGCTGCAGGTGGCCGCAACCCTGACTCGGGCGTCATACTCTCGGCGCTTGCCCGCATCCCACGAACACGACGTCTCCGGTCGCGCACTCAGGCTTCGTGACGTCGACCTCGACCGGTTCCTCCGGCCCCGTTCGGTCGCGGTCATCGGTGCGTCGGAGACACCCGGGCGCCCGAACTCCGCCATGACGCGCAAGGTGAAGGAGTGGGCCGACGCGCACGGCGCCTCGTTCCACCCCGTGCACCCGACGCACGCGGCGGTGCTCGGCGTGGACTGCGTGCCCAGTGTGTTCGAGGTACCCGGCGACCTCGACCTGGCGGTGATCGTGACCAGCAAGGCGGTCGAGACCTTCCAAGAGGTCGTCGAGCGCACAGCGGCTTTCGCGGTCATCTTCGCTGCGGGCTTCGCAGAGGCCGGGGCCGGCGGTCGGCAGCTACAAGCTCGGCTCGAACAGCTCGTGCGCGCCGGTGACGTGCGTCTGCTCGGGCCCAACACCAACCTCAATGCGTTCGAGGAGTTCCGCGCCGACCTCGACGGTCGATCGATCGCGCTTATCACCCAGAGCGGGCACCAGGGGCGGCCCATCTACCAGGGCCAGGAGCTGGGCATCCGGCTCAGCCACTGGGCACCGACCGGCAACGAGGTCGACCTCGAGTTCGCCGACTTCCTTCGTCACTTCGCCGACCAGCCCGAGGTCGGGGTGATCGCGGGCTACATCGAGGGGTTCAAGGACGGGCGCACGCTGATGCTGGCGCTCGATCACGCCGCCCAGCAGCGCAAGCCGGTCGTCGTCGTGAAAGTCGGACGCACCGACGAGGGCCAGTCGATGGCCATGGCCCACACCGGGCACCTCACCGGCTCCGACGCCGTCACTTCGGCAGTGTTCCGGCAGTTCGGCGTGACTCGCGCCGAGGCGCTCGACGACCTCCTCGAGACATCGGCGATGTTCGCGCGCGCGCGACCACCGTCGCGGCGGGACCCAGGTGTCTGCGTCTACTCGATCTCCGGCGGTACCGGCGCGCACATGGCCGATCTCGTCGCCGCCGCCGGGCTGCGACTGCCGGCGCTGGCGCGCGCAACCCAGCGCGCGCTGCACGACGGGCTGATCCCCGACTATCTCCGCGTGTCGAACCCGGTCGACTGCGGCGGCGCGCCGGTCGCCGACGAACGCGGCCGTAAGATCCTCGATCTCGTCCTGGCCGACCGGGCCGTCGACGTCCTCGTGGTCCCGATCACCGGTGCGCTCGGTGGCTTCGACAAGCCGTTCGTGCGCGACCTCGTCGACGCCGCGGGCAGCACCGACAAACCGATCTTCGTCGTCTGGGGCTCGCCGCCCGGCACCGACGACACCTATTACCGCCAACTGCTCGATGGCGGACTGCCGGTCTTCCGGACGTTCGGCAACTGCGTGAAGGCGCTCGCCGCGTACACGTCGTACTGGTCGTTCGCCCGCGGCTACCGCTCGCCTTTCGCAGGCGTGCCGCTCGAGCCGCTGGCGGCCGCGGCCAAGGCTCGTGCCATCCTCGCCACCGCCGCGCCGGGCGAGGCGCTGTCCGAGCACGCCTCCAAGCAACTGCTCGCCGCCTATGGGATCCGGACGACGAGCGACGTGCTGTGCGAGAGCGCGACCAGTGCGGTGAAGGCGGCGGCAGCGGTGGGGTACCCGGTCGTGATGAAGGTGTCGTCTCCCGATCTCGTGCACAAGACCGAGCTCGGACTGATCCGAACCGGCGTGCGCTCGGCTCGTGAGGTGCGGACCACCTATGACGAGTTGCTCACCAGGGCGCGGCGCGCCGGGACGCGGGCCCGGATCGACGGGGTGCTGGTGTGCGAGACCGTCACCGGCGGCGTCGAGACGGTCGTCGGCATCTCGCACGACTCGCTGTTCGGTCCGGTGGTCATGGCCGGGCTCGGCGGGGTGCTCGTCGAGGTGCTCGACGACGTGAGCTTCCGGGTGCCGCCGTTCGGCGCGCCCGAAGCAGAGCGGATGCTCCGAGAGCTGGCAGGATTCCCGCTCTTGGAAGGGGTACGCGGCCAGAAGCCCGTCGACGTCGGCGCACTCGTCGACACGTTGATGAAGGTGCAACGGCTGGCGCTGGACCTCGCCGCCGACGTAGCGGAGCTCGACATCAACCCCCTGATGGTCCGGCCGCGCGGTGCGGTCGCCCTGGACGCGCTGGTGGTGCGGAAGAAGGAGGAGATGAGCAGTGACTGACGCCCCCCTCGAAGAGCAGCTCCTGCACCGGGTGGAGAACTCGGTCGCGTGGATCACGTTGAACAGGCCCGAGTCCGGCAACGCGATCACGCCCGACGTGCGCAACCGCATCATCGATCTCCTGGACGAGGCGAACGGGTCGCTGGCCGTGCGAGCCGTCGTCATCACCGCGATCGGGCAGAAGCACTTCTGCACCGGCGCCGACCTTCGGGCCAACCGCCCGGCGATGGTGCAGGAGGTGGAGGGCGCGCCCGAACGCCCCGTCGGGACCGCGGCTCGCATGATCCGCAGCGGCATCCAGCGCCTGACCAGCGCGATCCTCGACTGCGACAAGCCGGTGCTGTGCGCGCTGAACGGCACGGCCGCCGGTGGCGGTGCCCAGATCGCGATCGCGTGCGACCTCATCGTCGCCGCCGAGAACGCCCGCATCATCGAGGTGTTCGTCCGGCGGGGCCTGATCCCCGACGGCGGCGGCTGCTACATGCTCCCCCGGCGCATCGGGCTCCAGAAGGCCAAAGAGCTCGTCTTCTTCGGCGACGACCTCGGCGCGGTGGAGGCAGAACGCATCGGGCTCGTGAACAAGGTCGTGCCCGCCGAGGAGCTCGAGGCGACCGCGAAGGAGTGGGCCGAGCGCCTCGCCTCCGGGCCCACGACCACCATCGGCATCGCCAAGCGCCTGCTCAACCGCTCACTCGACGTCGACCGGGCCAGCGCCTTCGCCGAGGAAGCGCTCGGGGTCGAGCTCGTGGGCCACACCGAGGACCAGCAGGAGGGTGTGGCGAGCTTCGTCGAGCGCAGGCCGACCGAGTTCAAGGGCTGGTAGCGGACGAATGCTTCGTGACCAGACCGCGATCGTCGGCATCGGCCAGACCGCGTTCGGGAAGGGGCTGCCCGACTCCGAGCTGTCGCTCGCCTGCCAGGCGATCTCGGCCGCGATCGACGACGCCGGACTCGAGCCGGCTGCGGTCGATGGCCTGGCCATGTTCTCGATGGAGGACGGGCGCGAGGTGGAAGTGGCGCGCAACGTCGGGCTCGGCGACGTCACGTTCTTCTCGCAGATCGGCTACGGCGGCGGTGCCGGATGCGGCACGGTGGGACACGCGGCCATGGCCGTTGCGACCGGCCAGTGTGAGGTCGCCGTCGCATGGCGGGCCCGCAAGCGCGCTGCCAAGGCGAGCCGGCCTTGGGCCCAGGTGAGCTCGCGCATCAGCGGCCATTGGCAATGGAGCCGCCCGTTCGGCGTGCTGCGACCGGTCGACGAGATCGCGATGCTCACGCGGCGGTACATGCACGAGTTCGGAGCCACGCGCGAACACCTCGCCAACGTGGCGCTCGCGTTCCGGAAGCACGCCAACCGCAACCCGGCGGCGACGATGCACGACAAGCCGCTGTCACGAGAGCAGTACCTGGACGCACGGTGGATCTCCGAACCGCTGTGCCTCTTCGACAACTGTCTCGAGACCGATGGCGCACTGGCGGTAGTGATCACGTCGGCGGCGCGAGCAGCCGACCTGCGGAACCCGCCCGTCTACGTGCACGCCTTCGCGCAGAGCATCCCGCAGCAGCACCAGGTGATGACCAACTACTTCTGCGACGATCCTCTGCTCGGCCCGTCGCACGCCTGCGCGGCGCGGCTGTGGGCGCAGGCGGAGGTGACGCCCCGTGATGTCCCCGTAGCGCAGATCTACGACGCGTTCAGCCCGTTGATCCCGCTGTCGCTCGAGGGGTACGGGTTCTGTGCTCGCGGTGAGGGCGCGGCGTTCACCGACGACGGCGCGCTGGAGTGGCCTGACGGGCGGCTCCCCACCAACACCTCCGGTGGCGGCATGTCCGAGGCCTACGTGCACGGCTTCAACCTCGTCCTCGAAGGCGTCCGCCAGATGCGCGGCACGTCGTCGAGCCAGGTGGACGGCGCCGAGGTCTGTCTGGTGACGAGCGGTGAAGGAGTCCCGACGAGCGCGCTGTTGCTCCGACGATGAGGCGAGCGACCGCGGCGCCGGCGGCCTTTCACGCCAGACCGAAAGCGGAGGCGGCGGCTTTGCCGACCGCCGGAGCGAGTTGGGGAGCCGGCGGCGCAGCGAGCCGGGGCCCGAGCGGCCCGGCGCGAAGCGCCGAGAGCGGAGGAAGATGACTTCCACCGGCTTCCTGCTGCCCGATCTCGAGGATCCGGAGTCCGCGCCGTTCTGGGAAGGATGTGCACGGGGCGAGCTGCTGGTGCAGGTATGCACCTCCTGTGGCGCCCGCCGCATGCCACCGCGGCCGATGTGCCCGCGTTGCCGCTCGGTCGACCACCGGTGGGAGGCGACGTCGGGGCGGGCGACGATCTGGTCCTTCGTGGTGCCCCATCCTCCGCTGCTCCCGGCGTACCAGGAGCTCGCGCCGTACAACGCGATCGTGGTCGCACTCGACGACGACTCCGCGATCCGGTTCGTCGGCAACCTGGTCGCCTCGCCCGACGGTGCCATCAACGAGATCGACCCCGCGAGCATCGAGATCGGCGACCCGGTGCAGGTCGTGTTCCAGCAGGTCGAGGACGTGACGCTCCCTCGCTGGGTGCGGGCCTGATTCAAGGCGAGCGCAAGCGAGCCGTAAGGGCTCAGACGCGCATCGACCCCTGCCGGGGGGCTGGCAGGGGTCGAGCGATCATGCCGGCGGAGGCGTTAGGCGGCCTTGCGGTCCTCCTGCTCGGTCCGGCCCTCGCGCAACGCCGCGAGCATCCGCTCCCAGCGCAGCTGTTCGGCCAGCCAAGCCAGCGCCCGCTGCCGGTCGTGCAGCGCACGGTTCTCCATCTCGGCCTTCCTTCGGTTCGTCCCTCACGGGACCTAAGCTTCGAGCTGGTGCTCGAGAGCACGAGCTCTGTGTGCACTGTTAGTATAAGCAATTACTCTCAGTGTAAACGCTGTGAGCGTGGTGACACCCGTCACAGGGTGCATCGGTCACATTCGGGAATGGCATGGGCGAACCGGCGCTGAAGCAGGCGGCTGCAACGCAGGACCGCCTGTGGCGCATCGACGACCTGGCGCACGGCGCCGGCGTGAGCGTCGACACCATCCGTTACTACCAGCGCGAAGGCCTGCTCCCCCGGCCTCAGCGCAAGGGCCGCCACAAGCTGTACGGGCCCGAGCACCTGGTGCGGCTGGAGCGCATCAAGGAGCTCCAGGATCGCCGGTTCTCGCTGGCCGCGATCCGCGCCCTGCTCGAGGCCGCCGGGAACCTCGAGGGGATCTTCGGAGGCGGACCGGCCACGCAGTACACGTTCGACGAGCTGGTGGCCCGGTCCGGGCTGGAACCCGTACTGGTCGAGCGCCTGCGCGACACCGGGCTCGTCCCCGATCCCGCGAGCTTCGGCCGCGTCGCCTACGACGGCGCCGACCTCGACGCGCTCCACGCCATCGCCGAGCTCGTCAGCGCCGGCTTTCCCCACGACGTGATCGTCGAGGTCGCGGGCATCTACTCCGCGGGCGTCGAGACGATCGAGCGCCAGGTGCTCGACGTGTTCGAGGGGCGCCGCGGCCGCCACTGGGACCCCGACGAGCTGGCCGACTTCCAGGCCCGGAGTGCCGAGGCGGCGTCATCGGTCATCCCGCTGGTGAGCCGCATCGTCACCTACCTCCATCAACGCACGCTGCAACGCCTGACGCTGGGCGCGATCGAGGGCGACCGTCCGCAGTCCTGAACCGGCAGCCGCGGCGTACCCGACGAGGACCTTGGTCAGCATGATCCGGCCGGTACGCCGCGGCCGTCTCCGAATGCGGAGAGACTGTCCGCGTCCGACTGGAGGAGCACCGTGGAGATCGGAGTCCTCGGTCCGATCCTGGTAGTGGGCGACGACGGAGTACCCGTCGCCTTGCGCAGCGCGCGGCAGCGGCTCCTCCTTGCGGTACTGACGGTGGGTCGGGGTCGGATCCTCCAAAGTGACGAACTGGCGGAGTCGCTGTGGACCGACGCGCTGCCCGCCGATCCCATCGGTGCGCTGCAGTCGCAGGTTTCGCGGCTGCGTCGCCTGCTCGGGCCCGGCTCGGCATGGATCGAGACGGTGAGCCCGGGCTATCGGTTCGTCTGTCCCTCGGATCGGCTGGATGCGGCCAACTTCGAGCGTCTGCTCGACGATGCCCGTGACCTCGAGGATGTGCCCGCCACGGCGCTGCAACGTCTCGATGCCGCGCTGTCGCTGTGGCGCGGACGGGCCTACCAGGACCTCGCCGACCGGCCCTCCATCACACCGGAGGCGACACGCCTCGAGGAACTCCGAGCAGACGCAGCCGAGACCCGAGCCGACATGCTGCTGAAGCTCGGCCGTCCCGTCGAGGCCGCGTACGCGGTGCGGCCACTGCTCGTCGACCAGCCGTTCCGTGAGCGCCCAGTGGCGCTGTTGATGCGTGCGCTCACCCTCGACGGCCGCCACGTGGAGGCGCTCCGCGAGTTCGACCTCTTCCGCCGGCGGTTGGATGACGAGCTCGGCCTGGAGCCGTCGCCTGCGCTGCGGGCGGTCGAGGCGAGTGTGCTCCGCCACGACGCGCGTACGCGGCCATTCGTTCCGACGGTCGGTCTGCCGGGCAACTCGTTCGTCGGCCGCGAGGCAGAGCTCGCGAAGGTGAACTGGCTGCTCGAGCGCGGTCGCCTCGTGACGCTCACCGGCCCTGGAGGCGTAGGAAAGACCAGGATCGCCTTGCACGCGGCCGCCGGCGCGACGCATGCATACCCGGACGGGATCTACGTGTGCGAGCTCGCGCGAGTCTCCGACGCCGATGCGGTCGCCGCGGCAGTTTCCTCGACGCTGCACGTCGAAGAGCGGGCCAACCTCTCGCTCGTGGAGCGGGTGATCGAATTCCTCCTCGTGCAACGTGCGCTGCTCGTGATCGACAACTGCGAGCACGTGCTGTCGGCTGTCGCCGAGCTCGTCACCGCTGTCCTCTCCCGGACGGCCCACGTCGACGTGCTCGCCACGAGCCGCGAGCGCCTGGGCATTGACGGCGAACACCGGGTGCCGGTCGGCCCGCTCCCCACCCCTCCGTGGGACGACCCGACTGCTCCGTCTGTGGTGCTCTTCATTGACCGGGCGCGCGCAGTGCGACCCGACTTCAGCCTCGCCAGCGGAGATATGGCAGCAGTCTCCGAACTCTGCCGCCGTGTCGACGGGCTGCCCCTCGCGATCGAGTTGGCCGCGGCCCAAGTCGTGTCGAGCTCACCATCCGAGATCCTGGATGCCATCACGGATCGGCTCGGTGGGTTGGCCGACGCTCGACGAACAGTCCAGCGCCACCGGACCCTCGATGCTCTCTTCCGATGGTCCTACGACCTGCTCGCGCCCGCCGAGCAACAGGCCTTCGAACGACTCTCGGTGTTCGCAGGCGGCTGTACCGCCGAGATGGCGCGCGCGGTCGCCGGCGCCGACGCCTCCAATCTCATGGCGTTGGTGGAATGCTCCCTGGTGACGGCACGGTTCGAGGGTTCGACACGGTTCTCGATGTTGGAACCAGTGCGCGAGTTCGCCGAGACACGGCTTGCCGCGCGCGGAGACCTGCACGAGGCTCGGGCGCGCTTCGCGAGGTGGGTCGTCGACTTCGCTGAGAATGCGAATGCCGGGCTGTGTGGTCCGGACGAGGTCGACTGGCGTGCCGCGTTCAACGAGGAGTTCGCGAATCTGCGAGCTGCACACCTCTGGTGTCTGGAGCACGATCCGGAGTCGTGCATCCGCCTCGCCGGTTCGATGTACCGATTCATCTGGTCCGGCGCACCGTCGGAAGTGTCCACCTGGGCCGGACAGGCAGTCTCTCGGTTCCCCGAGGTCTCACATCCGCGGCTTCCTGCCGCCTACGCCGCGGCGGCTCTCGGTCGGTCGCTCCGCGGTGACCTCGCCGGTGCGCGCATCCTGGCCGAGAAGGGCATCGCGAACGATGCCGGCGACCCCGTCACGACACGCTTCGCCTGGGAGGCGCTGGGCGACATCGAGACGTGGCTGGGCAACTTCGACGGAGCAATGCCCCTCTTCGACCGGGCCGCGGAGCTCGCCCGCCGGGCCGGTGACGATCATCAGGCCGCCATCAGTCTGTTCGACCGGGCAGTCTGTCCCGCTTACTGCGGTCGCGTCGACGAGGCGATCGAGGCGTGCGATGCACTCTCGTCTCTCGTAACGGCGGTGAAGAATCCGAGCCTCGACGCATGGTCGGACTACATCAACGGCGAGGTCCGCCTCGATCGAGCTCCCGTCCAGGCCCTGACGTACCTCCGGCAGAGTGCCGCGGCCGGCCGGCGTATCGGCAACCGCGTGATCGTCGGCGCCGCCGGGCTCTCTGTCGTGTCCTGTGAGGCGAGGGTCGGCGATCCGAACGAGGCGCTCGCCCAGTACGGGGAGATCATCGACCACTGGCAGCGCGATGGCTCGTGGAACATGGTGTGGACGACCCTGCGCACGCTCGTCGAGCTGCTCACTCGCTTGCGCCGCGACGCCGACGCGGCCCGCCTGTACGGCGCCATGGAGGCGAGCACGACCGCGGCACCCCTGGCCGGCGCCGACGCGGCCCGGATCGCCGAAGCGGTGGCGACGGTACGAGGACGACTGGGAGACAGCCGTTTCGAGGGGTTCCGGACCGAGGGTGCGGCGCTGTCGGACGACGAAGCCGTCGCGTACGCGCTCCAATGCGTCGGACCACGCCAGGGGCGGGACTGCCTTCCTTCTGACGCCGAGCTGACAGCGGATTGACAGCGAGTTTTTTCATGCTGGCCGAGTTGTTTGCCCTCTCCTTGGCTCGAAAGGCGGCCCGATGACGCTCACCGACCTCGACTACGAGAAGCTCCGAGACGGCTTCGAAGGAACGCTGATCGTGCCCGGGGACGCTGCGTACGACGACGCCCGGACGATCTTCAACGCGATGATCGACCGGCGGCCGGGTGTCATCGCCCAGTGCGAGAGCGCCCGGGATGTCGCCCGTGCGGTCATCTTCGGTCGCGAGCGCGGGCTCGAGATCGCCGTCCGCGGCGGCGGCCACGGCGTCGCCGGCAAGGCACTCACCGACGGCGGGATCGTGATCGACCTTCGGCGCATGAACACAGTCGCCGTCGACCCCGACGCTCGAACCGCGACCGTCGGTGGCGGCGCCACCATGAGCCACCTCGATCGCGCCACCGAACCGCACGGTCTGGCGACGACCGGGGGCCGAGTCTCGACAACCGGCGTGGCCGGGCTCACCCTGGGTGGAGGGAACGGGTGGCTCGACCGCAGGTTCGGGCTCGCCTGCGACAACCTGCTCTCCGTCGAATTGGTCACAGCTGACGGCCGCACCGTGCGCGCCAGTGAAGCCGAGAACCAGGAGCTGTTCTGGGCACTGCACGGCGGCGGCGGAAACTTCGGTGTGGCCACGTCGTTCACGTTCCGGCTCTACCCGCTTCCGTCGGTGACGGCCGGCCTGCTCCTGTGGCCCTCGGACGCCGGCCCGGAGCTCGTGCGCGCCTACCGCGACTTCATGGAGTCGGCACCCGACGAGGTGTGTGGTGCGCTCGTCTTCATCACCGGGCCGCCCGAGGACTTCGTGCCTCCTCACCTCGTCGGCAAGCGGGTAGCTGCCGTCCTGATCGTGTACACCGGCGGCGAAGCGGAGGCGCGCCACGCCGTTCGCCCCCTGCTCGAGCTCGGGCACGAGGGCGGGTTCATGGCCGAGATGCCCTATGCCGAGCTCCAATGCATGCTCGACGACCCGCCCGGACACCGGAACTACTGGTCGGCGACGTACCTCGATTCCCTCCCGGACGAGGCCGTGGACGTCCACTGCGCGCAGGCCGCCAACATGATCGTGCCCTCACCCTCGCAACATGCACTGGCGCCGCAGGGTGGCGCGGTCGCTCGGGGCAGGGCCGACTACCCGATCTCTTGGAGGCAATCGCCTTGGTACGTCCTGACTTTCGGCATGTGGGAGGACCCAGCCGACGATGAGCGGGGGAAGCGATGGGCCGGTGACGCGCGTGGGGCGCTCCGTCCGTGGGCAAGCGACGCCATCTACCTGAACTTCATCGGCGATGAGGGGCAGGATCGCGTGGTTGCCGGCTTTGGTCCCGAGAACTACAAGCGGCTCGCGGCGGCGAAGGCGGAATTCGACCCCGACAACCTCTTCCACCTCAACCACAACATCAAGCCGGCGTGACGCGTCGGTCGATCGTGAGTGCGTAGGCGAGCGGCGTCCGTCGGGTCCAAACGCACGATGCCGCAGCGATCGCGGCCGCTGCGAAACGACTACTGGTCGAGCCCGAAGATCCTGACCGCGTTGCCGCCGATGATGCGGGCGCGCTCGTCGGCGGGGATGTTGCCCATCGTGTCCTCGATGACCTTGCGGGAGTACGGCCAGTCGTTCCCGTGGTGCGGGTAGTCGCTCGACCACATCATCGTGTCGACGCCGATGCGCGCCCGCAGGTCGATCCCGGCGCGATCGGTGATGAACGTCGCACTGTTGTTGCGCCGCCAGTAGAACGACGGCGGCTCCGTGATCGGCAGCTCGCCCCACGAGCGGTTGCGCCAGAACTTGTCGTCCATCATCTCGAGCATGTGCGGCAGCCAGCCCACGCCGATCTCGATCCACGACACCTGGAGCTCGGGATGGCGCGCGAACACGCCCGTGAAGATCATCTGCGAGATGTTGCCGGCCGACATCGAGAACACGTGGCCGAGGCTGCCGACCGCCTTGGCCTTCGCCGCCTCGCCCCGCCCGCCGTAGATCCGGTTGCCCGCCTTGGCGGCCGCCTGTCGCTGCTGCATGCGCGCGTCACGGCTGATGATGTTGATGTGAATCGTGACCGGCATGCGTTCGTCGACAGCGGCGGCCCAGAACGGCTCGTCCTCCGAGGAGAGGCTCTCGCCTCCTGACGGCCAGTTCGAGATCAGCACGCTCTTGGCACCGCGCGCCTTGGCCTTTCGGAGCCCGTCGATGGCGGAGTCGATCCCAAGCGACGGGATCTGGGCGATGCCGATGAGTCGGGTCGCGTCGGGCGCGCAGAACTCCTCGAAGAGGAAGTTGTTGTACGCCTCCACCCCCGCGAGCACGAAGTCGGGGTCCTCGTCGCCGAGGAAGTGGCTCATGGTGCGCTGGGGCGGGAACAGCAGCTCGGCGTCGACGCCGTCGATGTCCATGTCCTCGAGGCGCGCGGCGCCGTTGTAGCAACCGGCGCGGGCCTCGTCGTACGTGACACCCAACCACCGGAACTGGTCGTACGGCATGCCGGGGGTGGCGACGAGGCCGATCGGGTCGGGGTCGCCGCCGACGGCAGTGAGCCAGGCGTCGCCGCCCTCGGCGTCCTTCACGAGCCGGGGCGCCTTGTCGCGGAAGCGCTCGGGCAGCCAGTTGTCCCAGATGTCGGGCGGCTCGAGGATGTGACAATCGGCGTCGACGATGCGGTACTTCGACATGCCGGGGCCTCCAGGTGGTGTCGGGGTCGCAACTAGTCTGACACGGACGTCAGGAAAGAGGCGAGAGCGGGGAACGATGGCGGACGGGTTGCTCGACGGGATACGCGTCGTCGATCTCGCGGGCGAACCGGCGGCGATGGCGGGGTGCATCCTCGCCGACCTCGGGGCCGAGGTGGTGCTCGTCGAACCCCCCGACGGCGCGCCGTTGCGCGCGGTCCCCAACCGGTTCACCGCGTGGAGCCGGGGCAAGCGCACGGTGACCGTCTCCGGTGCCGACGACCCCGAGCTCGACGCGCTGCTCGCCTCGGCCGACGTCGTGATCGACACGCCGGGTTTCACGAACGCGCTCGTCCTGGATCCTGCTCGAGCACCGCAGGCGATATGGGTCAGCGTCACGCCGTTCGGCCTCGACGGTCCTCGGTCCGCGTGGCGGGCCTCCGATCTCGGCGTGATGGCCGCCGGCGGCAACATGTACAGCACCGGCGACCCCGATCGCGCGCCGGTGCGGTGCACGGAGCCGTCGGGCTACGGACACACCGGTCCTGAGGTCGCGTTCGCGGCGCTGACAGCGCTCGCGACCGGGCGACCGCAGCGCGTCGACGTGTCGATGCAGGAGGTCGTGCTCGCCTCCAACATGGTCGGCGTCGCCCAGTTCCGGAAGACGGGCGAGCGCGGCACTCGCCGCGGCGCCAACATCGGGCGCACGCGCGAGATCTGGCCGTGCCGCGACGGTTGGGTGTCCTACGGACTGCGCGGCGGCAAGGCGCGGGTGCCGAGCCTGCAGACGCTGACGCGCCTCGTCGTCGAGGACGGCATCGACGCGAGCGCTCTCGTGGACCGGGACTGGAACGAGTTCTCCCACGTCACCGCCACCGACGAGGACCTCGCCGCCATCGAAGCCGCGGTCGGCGCTTACTTCGCGCGCCACACAATGCAAGCGCTCTACGACATCGCGTGCGAGACCAACCTCATGCTTGCCCCCTGCAACTCCCCCAAGGAGATCTACGCCTCCGCCCAGCTCGCCGCGCGCGAGTTCTTCGGCGCCGACGACGAGCGACCACGCATGCCCCGCAAGTTCGTCACGGTGACGCCGGGGCGCTCGGCGCAGACCGCCACCGCACCCTCGCACGCGGGCCGTGGCGCGTGGGAGGGGACGAAGATCCTGGAGTTCGGCTCCGGCGCCGCCGGTCCGATCGCGACGCGGTATTTCGTCGAGCACGGCGCGACCGTGTTGCGGGTGGAGTCACCATCCCGCCCGGACTTCCTGCGCGTCTACGCCCTCTCCCCCGACAACCCGCACGGGCTCGAGGGCGCGCCCATGTACGACGGGCTCAACGTGGGCAAGCGCAACGTCACCCTGAACCTCAAGCACCCGGCGGCCGTCGACCTCGCCCGCCGCCTCGTCGTCGAGTGGGCCGACGCGGTGTTGGAGAACTACGCGCCTCGGGCGATGCGCAGCTTCGGCCTCGACTACGCCACGCTCGTCGAGCTGAAGCCGGATCTCGTCATGATCAGCGCGTGCCTGAACGGGCAGACGGGCCCGCACCGCAACTACCCGGGCTTCGGCAGCCAGGGCTCGGCGCTGTCGGGCTTCAACTGGCTCACCGGCTGGCCCGACCGCGAGCCCGTCGGCCCGCACGCGACCATCACCGACTCGCTCGCGCCGCGCTTCGTGTCGACGGCGCTCGCGGCCGGCCTCCTCCACCACCGCATGACCGGCGAGGGCGTGTACCTCGACGTCGCACAGGTCGAGGCCGGCATCTACACGAACAGCGCCTGGCTCCTCGATTACGAGGTCGGCGGCGTCATCGGGACGCGCATGGGGAACCGGTCGAGTCGGGCGGTCCCCCATGGCGCGTTCCCGTGTGTGGGTGACGACCGGTGGGTGGCGATCGCGTGCTGGACCGACGACGAGTGGGCCCGCCTCGCCGACGTCGTGGGCGTCGACGGCGCCGGCCTCGGGTCGCTGGCGGAGCGTCAGGACCGCATCGACGAGGTCGAGGCCGCGGTGACCGAGTGGACGAGCCTTCGGACCCGCGAAGAGGTCGTCGACACGTTCCAGCCGCTCGGTATCGAGGCGGTGCCGGTGTTGGACTTCGGCGACCTCAACGACGATCCGCAGCTCGCGCATCGAGGTCACTTCGTGGAGCTCACGCATCCGTTCATGGGCGAGGGCCGGTACGAGCGCAACGGCTTCCGCCTGTCGGATGCTGACGCCGGCTACGACCGCTCCGGCCCGACACTCGGGCAAGACAACGACTGGGTGTTGGGCAAGCTCCTCGGCCTGTCACCGGAGGAACGGGAGAAGCTCGCCGCCGACGGCGCGTTCGATTAGCAATCGCTGACGTTCTCCGAGCCGGCGCTACTTTGACGACGTGGATCTGCGGTTCCCGGCGGAGCTCGAGGCGTTCCGCACCGAGGCCAGGGAGTGGTTGACCGAGCAGCTCGCCGGTGAGTTCGCGGTGGTGCGGGGACGAGGCGGTCCCGGCGACGAGCACTCGCTCTTCGAGGAGCGCCTCGCCTGGGAGCGCGCACTCGGCGCCGCCCGCTGGACCTGTCTGTCGTTCCCCGAGGAGTACGGCGGCCGGGGCGCCAGCCTCCTCGAGCAGGTGGTGTTCTTCGAGGAGTATGCGAGGGCGCGCGGGCCTGGGCGCGTCGGCATCGTCGGCGAAGGCCTGATCGGGCCCACGATTCTGCACTCCGGCACCGAGGAGCAGAAGCGCCGCTTCCTTCCGAAAATCGCCTCGGGTGAGGAGCTCTGGTGCCAGGGCTACTCCGAGCCCGACGCCGGGTCCGATCTGGCCAACGTCCAGACCCGCGCGGAGCGCGACGGGGACGAGTGGGTCGTGACCGGGCAGAAGATCTGGACCTCGCTCGCCCTCTGGTCCGACTGGTGCTTCGTGCTGTGCCGGACCGATCGCGACGCGCCCCGGCACCGGGGCATCTCGTACTTGCTCGTGCCGATGCACCAGGCCGGGATCGACATCCGGCCCATCGTGCAGATCACCGGCACGTCCGAGTTCAACGAGGTGTTCTTCGACGGCGCCCGCACGGCACTCGACAACGTGGTAGGCGACGTGAACGGCGGGTGGAAGGTGGCGATGGGCACGCTCGCGTTCGAGCGCGGCGCCTCGACCCTCGGGCAGCAGCTCGCGTTCGAGAATGAGCTCGTCGAGATCACGGAAACAGCGAAGAAGCGCGGGGTGTCGAGCGATCCTGTGCTTCGGCAGCGCCTTGCCGGCGCGTGGATCGCGCTACGCATCATGCGCTTCAGCGCGCTGCGCAGCCTCAGCGCGATGGAGCAGGGCACGATGACGCCGCTCACGGCGATCCACAAGCTGTACTGGGCATCGTTCCACCGGGAGCTCGGAGAGCTCGCCGTCGCGGTGCTCGGCCCCGACGCCGAGCTCACCGCCGGCATCGCCGGCGGACCGTACGAGCTCACGCCGGCGCAGCAGCTCTTCCAGTTCAGCCGGGCCGACACGATCTACGGCGGCGCGAACCAGATCCAGCGCAACATCATCGGCGAGCGGGTGCTCGGGCTGCCGCCCGAACCGAAGGCGGTGTCGTGAGGCGAGCGACCGCGGCGCAGGCGGCCCGTCCCGCGATGCGGGACGCGGAGGCGGCGGCTTTGCCGACCGCCGGAGCGAGTTCTGGAGCCTGCGCCGCAGCGAGCTCATTCTTCCCCGCTCTCGCCCCTTCGGGCCGGGCCGCTCGGGCCCCGGCTCGCTGC
>JAPSGP010000151.1 GCA_031177445.1 Acidimicrobiia bacterium | reverse complement strand
GCCCTCGCGATGCGGTCGCCGAAGCGGTCGAGCATCCCGGCGTACGCGACGTGCAGCTCGGGGATCTCGTACCCCTCCGGACGGGCGCTGGCGCCGCCTTCGTCGATGATCGGTACGTGCTCGTACGCCGCCGCGAGCCGGGCGAGCAAGGCCGGCGGGGTCCGCTCGACCTCGTCGAGCGTGCGCAGGTCGATGGCGGTCCGGACACCGAGTCGCTCGAGAATGCGCGCGTCGACTTCGGTCACCCGCGAGAGGCTGTCGCTCCGGAACACCCGGCCGGTTCGCACCCGCCGACTGCCGGCAACGTACCCGCCGACGTCACGGAAGTTGGCGGGACCCTCGAGCGCGATGCGCCGTTCGAAGCCGGCCCCGGTCGTCTTCGTCACCCCCTCACCATCCCACTCGCCGCCGACGAGACGGTGAACGAGGGCTGAAGCACGAGTGAAGTCAGGCAGGCTGCACGGCCGACGCGCTCCAGAAGGCGCGCTGGCTGGCGATCTTGCCGTCGTCGTCGAAGGTCATGACGTCGATCGTGGGCACGACCATCGTCGTCCCGCCGATCTCGGCGCGCGCCTCCATCGCGAAGGCCGCCTCACGCTCGTTGCCACCCGGCCCCTGCACCAAATGCAGCGTGATCGCGTCGGCCAGCGATCGGCTGGTGTCCCAGAAGGCTCCGATCTCGTCGCGCCCTTTGCACACCTCGCTCCCAACCGGGTCTTCGACCGTCGCGTCCGCGGTGAAGAGATCGAGCCACCCCTCGCGATCGCCGGCGCTGAACGTGGCCAGATAGCGCTGCACTGTGGCCTTGATCTGCTCTTCGGTTGCCATGGAGGAAACCTACCTGTCCGCCGACCGTTCCATCCTGACCAGTACCTTGCCGACCGCCTTGCGGTCGGCGACGAGCTGGAGCGCGTCGGCGACATGATCGAGATCGAACACCGCCGAGACCTCCGGGCAGACGGCGCCCGTGCGAAACAGCTCGAACAGCTCCTCACGGTCGCGGCGCTCCTGCTCCGGCGCGTGGACCGCGAACGTTCGCATCTCGAAGCTCTTGACGATCACGCCCTTCAACATGATCAGGTTCAGCGGGATACGGGGGATCTCGCCGGCTGCGAAGCCCACGACCACGAATCGCCCGCCCCACCGCATCGCGCGCAGCGCGGGCTCGGAGTAGACGCCGCCGACCGGGTCGATGACGACGTCGGCGCCGCCATCCGTGAGCTCCCGGATGCGCAGCTTGAGGTCTTCCCGCTCGTAGTCGACGAGCGCTTCGGCGCCCTTGGCGCGGCAATGCTCGAGCTTCTCCGGCGACGACGCCGCCGCCAGCACGCGCGCGCCGAGCTGGCGGGCGAGCTCGACCGCCGCGAGCCCGACGCCGCCGGCCGCACCGAGCACGACGACCCACTCGCCCGGCTGCACCTCGGCGACGCTGCGGAGCGCGTAATAGGCGGTGAGATGGCAGACCGCGAACGCCGCCGCGTGCTCGAGCTCGACCCCCGCAGGCACCACGGCGAGGCCGGCGGCGGGGGCGGTGACCTGCTCGGCGAACGCGCCCGCCATTGCCGCGCCCAAGACCCGATCGCCCGGCTGGATCCCGGTCACTCCGTCTCCGACCGCCCGCACGACGCCTGCGAACTCGCTTCCGGGTGTGAACGGGAGCGGCGCCGACACCTGGTAGCGGTCGGCGACGATCAGGACATCGGGGTAGTTCACCGCGGCGGCGTGCACGTCGACGAGCGCCTCGCCGGCCTCGGGCTCGCGGTGGGGCATCTCCTCGACGGTGACGACCTCCGGGGGCCCGTATGCATGAACGCGTGCCGCTCGCATGATCTGCCATCCTGGCAGCCGGCGGCGTCTCTTCGACAGTCGGAGCCCCGCGCCGGCGCGTGATAGAGAGGGCGTCGATGGCTCCGGGCGACATCGATCTGCTCGACGGGGACTTCTACGTGAACGACCCGTACTCCACGTACGCCTGGCTCCGGGAACACGCCCCGCTGTACTGGGACGCGACGAACCAGCTCTGGGGTGTCTCGCGCTACGACGACATCGTCGACGTCGAGAAGCGCAAGGACGTCTTCATCAGCTCCGATCAGACGAAGGGTGGGTACCGGCCGAACATGCCCGCTGACCCGTCGATGATCGGCATCGACGACCCGGACCACCACCATCGCCGCAACCTCGTGTCGCGGCGGTTCACTCCCCGTGCCGTAAACCAGCGCGAGGCGCACGTCCGCGACACCGTGAAGTCGTTGCTCGATGCGGTCGAGGCCAACGGCGGTGAAGCCGAGATCGTCGAGGAGCTGGCCGCGCCGCTCCCGGCGATGACCATCGGCTGGCTGCTCGGCTTCGAGGACGATCGCTGGCCTGACCTCAAGTCCTGGTCCGAGCGCACGATCATGCTCGGCGGCGGGCCCCGGTACCGGAACGAAGACGGCGCCGCCGCCATGATGGAGTTCGCGGCAGCGACGGTGGCGCTGCACGGCGAGAAGCTGCGGTGCCCGGCCGACGACATCATGTCGATCTGGACCCAGGCCGAGCTCGACGGCCAACGGCTGCCGATCGAGACCGTGATCTCGGACGCGATCCTGCTCCTCGACGGCGGCGCCGAGACCACCCGCACGGTCATCGCGCGGGCGATCCTCGCGCTCATCGACCATCCCGACCAATGGCAGCAGCTGGTGGCAGGCGCCGACCTCGGGGTCGCGACCGAGGAGTTCATCCGCTACGTGACCCCCATCCACAACATGTGCCGGGTCGCGGTGACGGATACCGAGGTCGCGGGCCAGGGCGTCGCGGCCGGCCAACAGGTCGTGCTCATGTACGGATCCGCCAACCGTGACCCCGCACACTTCGACGATCCCGAGCGCTTCGACGTGACCCGCCAACCGAACAACCACATCGCGTTCGGCTTCGGCACCCACTTCTGCCTCGGGGCCGCGCTCGCCCGCATGGAGATCCGCGTGTTCTTCGAGGAGCTACGACGGCGCGTCCGCTCGATGCAGCTCGTGCCCGGCACCGCGCCGGTCGAGATGCCGAACGCGTTCGTCTTCGGCCTGCGCTCGGCCCACGTCGCCTTC
Organism: Acidimicrobiia bacterium; assembly: GCA_031177445.1. Taxonomy (GTDB): domain Bacteria; phylum Actinomycetota; class Acidimicrobiia; order IMCC26256; family JACDBD01; genus JAPSGP01. The sequence continues at coordinate 4,041 of JAPSGP010000151.1, read as the reverse complement.
GAGTTCGCCTGACCAGCGTCCCGTCCGGCGCCTACACACCGCGGTACGCGATGTCGGTGCGGTCGCGGGCGCCGATGGTCCAGCCGGGCTCGAAGCGGTATGCGAGCGCGGGGTCGAAAGGGACGCTAGAGCTCCAATCGAAGGCGCACACACGCTTGGCGATCAACCAGCGGCCGGCGCGTTGCTCGAATCGATCGACGTAGCGGAGGCCCAGGATCAGGTCGGTTTGCTGCCCGGCTTCGTCGGGCCGGCTGATGTGATGAGCGACGCAGTAGGTGTCGACATGGGCGACGTCGCGATCGAGGCGGATGTACGGATCGCCGATGAAGTGCATCGTCGCATCGAAGTGCGGCAGCGTCTCGACGACCCACCGGGCGAACTCCGCGCCGCTCCCGCGGAACACATTGTGATCGTCGGTTCCGTCGGGGTGGTAGCAGGACGCCATCAGCGCTTCGTCGAGGCGGTCCGTCCCGCGGGCGAGCCGCTTGAGGACGTCGCCGATCTCCGCACGCGCGATCAGCTCTTCGATCGTCATCTCCTCATCCTTCCATGGCGACGCGCGCGGTCGGTCTTCTACTGTGCGGCGGTGCGTTCGGCTGTCGCGCTCCTCGTCGCCGTCTGGCGATGACGGGCCGTATGAAGCGCCGCTGCGAGTGGGCGGGAGAGGGTGACACCGCCTACACGGCCTACCACGACGACGAGTGGGGGGTGCCGTCGCACGATGACCGTCACCTGTACGAGATGCTCACCCTCGAGGGCGCCCAGGCCGGGCTGTCGTGGTCGACGATCCTGCGCAAGCGGGAGGGGTATCGGCGCGCCTTCGCCGGGTTCGATCCCGCGCGGGTGGCGCGCTTCGATCGGCGCAAGATCGAACGGCTGCTGCAGGACCCGGGCATCGTGCGCAACCGCCTGAAGGTGGAGTCGACGGTCAACAACGCCAAATGCGTGCTCGAGGTGCAGGAGCAGCACGGCAGCTTCGACGCGTACGTCTGGCGGTTCGTGGACGGCGCCCCGCTCGTCGGTCGGTGGAAGACCCTCGCCGAGCTTCCGGCCGAGACCCCCGGGTCGAAGGTCATGAGCAAGGACCTCAAGAGCCGCGGTTTCCGGTTCGTCGGCCCCACGGTCTGCTACGCGTTCATGCAAGCGGTCGGGCTGGTGAACGACCACGTCACGAGCTGTTTCCGCTACCGCGAGCTCGCGGGCCGCTCGTAACCAGTCGCCGTCAGGTCGGCTGCGCCCGGCTGCCGCTCAACCTCCGATCGGACCCGCAGCGCCGCGTCCGCGAACCCACGCATGCCCCGCTCGAACGGCACCGCGGCGGTGAAGCCGAGCGCCTCACGAGCGCGCTCGGTGGCCGCGAAGACGTGCCGGACGTCGCCGGAACGAAAGCCACCGACGACCTGCGGAGGAGGTGCCTCCGGCTTGCCGGCCGTCAGGGCATACGCAAGCTCGAGGATGGTGTGGGGGACGCCGCTGGCGACGTTCACCGCTCCGGTCACGGGCGGTTCGATCGACAGCGCCACCGCGTTCGCCCGCGCGACGTCGTCGACGTGGACGAAGTCGCGGCGTTGGTGCCCGTCCTCGAACACCCGTGGCGGGCGCCCCGCCTCGATGGCACTGCGGAAGATCGCCGCCACCCCGGCGTACGGCGTGTCTCGCGGCATCCGTGGTCCGTACACGTTGTGGTAGCGCAGCGCCGTCACGGGAGCGCCGTGTTCACGGCCGTACGCCGAGCACAGGTGCTCCTGATGGAGTTTCGTCGCCGCGTAGACCGACCGAGGATCGACAGGAGCATGTTCGGGAACTGGAACAGGCTCGAGTCGCACGCCGCATTCGGGGCAGGGGTGATCCCACTCGCCCTGCGCGAGTCGGACGGCGTCACGGGGCTCGGGCCGGATCACGCCGTGCGCCCGGCAGCGATACCGACCCTCCCCGTACACGACCATGCTGCTCGCGAGCACGACCCGCCCCGTGAACCGGCGCTCGTGCAATGCGGCGAGCAGGACCGCGGTACCGACGTCGTTGTGCATGACGTAGTCGGGCACGTCGCCGAAATCGACGCCGAGCCCGACCATGGCCGCTTGGTGGCTCACGGCGTCGATGCCGTCGACGGCCGCGAGCACCGTGCGCCGGTCGCCGACAGAGCCCCAGCGGTAGTCGACTTCCCCGCGAAGGTACGGAGGCAGTCCGTCGTGCGCGGCGGGGTACAGGAGATCGAGCACCCGAACCTCGTGCCCTTCGGCGATGAGGTGGTCGACGACGTGCGAGCCGACGAAGCCGGCGCCGCCGGTGACGAGCACGCGCATCAGACCGGCTCACCGGTGGTGACGGGCAGGTGAACCGTGAAGCGGCACCCGCCGTTCTCGTTGCGCACCGAGATGTCGCCGCGGTGCGCCTCGACGAACCCGCGTGCGATCGCGAGCCCGAGCCCGGCACCGGCATCACTCCCCGGGGTGCGCGCGGGGTCGCCCCGGAAGCCCACGTCGAACACTCGGTGCAGCTCACGCTCGGGAATGCCGCCACCGGAGTCGAGCACCGACACGTATGCCCCTGCGCCGTCCCCACCGGCCTCCACGACGATCGTCCCGTCGCTCGGCGTGTGCCGTATGGCGTTCTCGAGGATGTTGCGCAACGCCCGCAGCACCTCCGTGGCGGAGACCTCGAGCTGGGGCGCCGGACCGTCGAGATGACCTTCGAGTCGCACGCCTTTGGCGGCGGCGATCGGCGAGGCACCGGCGAGCGCGTCCGACACCAGATCTCCGAGCGACACGATCTCGAGCTCGCGCTCGAGCACACCGGCCTGGGCTCGGCTCAACTCGAAGAGGTCGTCCACCAGCTCCGAGAGCCGGTCCGCCTCGCGACGGAGGACGGTGTAATAGCGAGTGACGCTCTCGGGATCGTCGACGACTCCGTCCTCGAGGGCTTCGACGATGGCGCGGATCCCGGCGAGCGGGGTGCGCAGGTCGTGCGACACCCACGCCACCAGCTCGCGCCGCGATCGGTCGAGCGCCTGCTCTCGGGCCCGGGCTTCGTCGAGCCGCTTCGACGTCCGCTCCAGCTCCTCGTGGAGGATCGCGAGCTCGGGCGGTGCCGCGGGATCCGGGCGCCGTGCGGCGGCGTCCCGGTCTCCGATCTGCCGTGCCATCGCGACGAGCGCATCGCTCGCCTTGCCGATCCGGCGGCCCAGGACCAGGGCGCTGGCGACGCCGACCGTGCCGGCGGCGGCAAGGATGACGCCCAGGGCCCACAGGTCGTGTTCGGACAGGAACATGGCACGGGCACCGGCCCACACACCGACGCCGATGGCGACGACGGCCGTCACCGCGACCGCCGCGACCTGCACCCCGAGGCTCAGCTTCCGGAGCGCGCGCAGAACGAGCGCGCCGGTCACCGCGGCCGCGGCGGCCGTGGCGCCCGCGAGCAGCGTGAGCTCCGCAGTCTCACTCATGGATCGAACCGGTAGCCGACACCCCACACGGTGGTGATGCGAGTCGGCGCCGATGGATCGTCCTCGATCTTCTCGCGCAGGCGGCGGATGTGCACCGTCACGGTCGAGGTGTCCCCGTACGTATAACCCCAGACGCGCTCGAAGAGCTCGTCGCGCCGGAACACCTGTCGCGGCTGCTGCGCGAGGAACGCGAGGAGCTCGAATTCCTTGGCGGTCAGGGCCACCAGCTCGCCTCGCAGCCGCACCTCGCGGGCGGCCACATCGACGGCGAGCCCGTTGCTCTCGATGGTCGCGTCGTCTCCGTTGGCAGGCGGCACCGCGTGCGCCCGGCGCAGCACGGCATGCACCCGCGCCATGAGCTCCCGGGGTGAGAACGGCTTCGCCATGTAGTCGTCGGCGCCGAGCTCGAGGCCGAGGATCCGATCCTCCTCGGCACCCCGAGCTGTCAGCATGATCACCGGCACCGGCGCCCGAGCGCGCAGCCGGCGGCACACCTCGAGGCCGTCGAGGCCGGGCAGCATCAGGTCGAGCACCACGAGGTCGGGCAGCTGCGCGTCGGTTCGCGCTAACGCCTCGCGGCCGTCGCTCGCCGA
>JAPSGP010000150.1 GCA_031177445.1 Acidimicrobiia bacterium | reverse complement strand
AAGAAACCTGGGCCACCATTCCGACCCAGGCCGAACATTAGCGGGGAACTACCCCAAGGGTGCGGATCGCCGCCGCCCGGGGTATTTGACCCTAGTCGCACCATCGAAGTCAACCCGAAGGTGCAGCATTCGTCACCCGGGTAAATCTCCCACAAATCCCCGCAAATTGCCAGGACCTTTTCAACAAAGGGGTCAGATCGACGGCAGCGCCAGCGTGGGAGCCACGCCGGCGTCGAGCCTGGTGGCGCCGTCCCGCTCCCAGCGCCACCACGCGGTCGCCGCGATCATCGCCCCGTTGTCGGTGCACAGCTCGAGCGGAGGGAGGAACGCCCGCCGGCCGGTCGCGGCGGCGGCCTGCGCGACCCGGTCGCGTAGCCGAGAGTTCGCGGCAACGCCGCCACCGAGCACGAGCACCGGCGCGCGCGCGAGGTCGGCGGCAGTGACGAGCTTCCGCACGAGCACGTCGACCACCGCTTCTTGGAACGAGGCGGCTACGTCGCGCAGATCCTCGTCAGGATTGCGCCGGACGTGGTTGACGACCGCGGTCTTCAGACCCGAGAAGGAGAAGTCGAGCCCTTCGTCGCGCATCGGGCGCGGGAACTCCACCGCGGTCGCGTCGCCTTCCGCCGCGAGCCGATCGATCACCGGCCCACCCGGATAACCGAGCCCGAGGAATCGCGCGACCTTGTCGAACGCCTCGCCGGCGGCGTCGTCGACTGTCTGACCGAGCACGCGATACCGGCCATGGTCCTCCATCGCGACCAGGAGTGTGTGCCCGCCTGAGACGATCAACACTGCGAGCGGCGGCTCGAGGTCGGGCTCTTCGAGCCATGCCGCATACAGGTGGGCCTCGAGGTGGTTCACGCCGACGTACGGCAAGCCGGTGGTGACCGCGAGCGCCTTGGCCGCGCTCACACCCACCAGCAACGCGCCCGCGAGCCCGGGACCGTGGCATGCGGCGACGATGTCGACGGCACCGACATCGAGCGCGCCCGCTTCGAGGAGCGCCTCGGAGATCACGGTGTCGATGTGCTCGACATGCGCACGGCTGGCGAGCTCCGGGACGACGCCACCGAAGCGCGCATGGAGGTCGACTTGACTCGCGACCACCGATGAGCGAACTCGGCGCCCGTCCTCGACGACCGCAGCGGCGGTCTCGTCGCACGAGGTCTCGATCCCCAGCACCTTCGTAGTCACCAGCGCTTGGGCTCCTCGACGATCGTCTCCCCCCGGACCCCGCGCTCGAGCCCGTCGAGCAGCTCGGCGTACGCGGGGCTCCGGATCTCGTGGGCCCACATCACCAGCGCGTCCTCGTTGGTCTCGGCGTAGTAGTTCTTCCGCACGCCGACCGGCGCGAACCCGAAGCGGCGATAGAGATCTTGTGCGGCGCGGTTCGAGAGCCTCACCTCGAGCGTCAGGCTCCTGGCGTCGCGCTCGATGGCTTCACGGGCGAGCACGAGCAGGAGCCGCATGCCGATGTGGTTCCGATGCCAGCGCGGATCGACTGCGATAGTCGTGATGTGCGCGTCGTCGGCGCTCATCATGAGGCCGCCGTAGCCGACGACATCGCGTCCGACGCGGGCAACGAAGTAGGCACGCGTGGATCGCAGCGCGAGCTCGCTGAGGAACAGCGACATGCTCCATGGTCGCGGGTAGACCTGCTGCTCGATGCGCAGCACCGACCGTACGTGCCGGCGGCGCATCTGCACCACGCTGACGACCAGCGGCCCGATCTCGGGATTGGCGGCCATCAGACCTCACCTCGCCCTTTTGGCCAGCTCGGCGTCGCTCTTCCGGAGATAGAGCGGCGCGATCTGGGACGGGGCCGAGAACTCCTCCCGCTCCATGCGGGCCGTCGCGAGCTCGACCAGCGCGGCCGCGCTGGGTGCGGCGAACTCCGGTCCCGCGACCTCCGCTCGATCGAGCGCCGCGAACTCGCCGTAGCGGGTCACGCCGTCACCGGCAAGCAGTACTTCGTCCGCTGACGCGAGCAGCTCGGCAACCACCTTCTCGGGTGGCGCGACACCGTACTCCGACACGCGCTGCACCCCACCTGGGACCGGCCGGTAGCGGGCATGGAACACCTCGTGCCGCTTGGCGTCGAAGACGACCGCGATCAACCGGTGCGAGTGACGCAGCGGATAGGCCACGAGGTCGAGGCTCGGCACCGGGACCACGGGGACCCGCAGCGTCTGTGCCATCACCTTCGCGGTGGTGATGCCGACGCGCAGGCCCGTGAAGAGGCCGGGGCCGACGCCGACGGCGATGCCCGCGAGGTGGGCGAGCTGGACGTCGAGGTGATGGCACAGGAACTCGATGGCCGGCGCGAGCTGCTCGGCATGCCGCTGGCCGATTCCGAGCTCGACCTCGCCCAGCACGGCACCGTCCTGGCCGAATGCGACGCTGACGCGCGGCGTGGCGGTGTCGAGGCAGAGGATCAGCACGTTCAGCCTCGGCCCGAGGACGCCATCGCACCGGTGATCCGAGCCTCGAGCTCCGGGGCGCGCTGGGCGCACGACGCACCCCTCACTGCGACCTCGATCTCACGCGTGTCGTCGGAAACGAGCTCGAGACGGATGTCGAGCCGCTCGGGGAACATCGACGCCACGAGGTCGCCCCATTCGATCACCGTGACGGCGTCCTCGCGCACGATTTCGTCGAACCCAAGATCATGGAGCTCGCGCACGGTCTCGACCCGGTAGACGTCGACGTGCACGAGCGGGATCCGGCCCGCGTACTCGCGAACGATCGTGAACGTCGGGCTGACCACCGGATCCTCGATCCCCAGCCCGCGGGCGACGCCGCGGGCGAACACGGTCTTGCCCGCCCCCAGATCGCCGCCGAGGAGCACGACATCGCCGGGGCGTAGGCCGTCGGCAAGGGCGCGAGCGACCGCGAGCGTCTCGTCGGGACCGCGCGTCGTCACGCGGACAGGGTTCATCGCGCTGCCCTCGATCGCTCGAGTGCTCGTTTCACCCGCACGAAGTCGGCCCGGGCATTGGCGAGCGCGGCACCGCCGTTGCGGAGCACGGCCGACGGATGCAGGGTGGGGACGAGCACTGCTCGATCCCGGAACGGGAACTCGCGCCCGCGCAGCTTCGTGATGCCGTCCTTGGTCTCGAGCAGCAACTTGGTGGCGAAGTTGCCGAGCGTCACGACCACCTTCGGATCGACGAACGCGAGCTGCCCTTCGAGAAAGGGCCGGCAGCTCTCGATCTCGACCGGCAAAGGGTCGCGGTTCCCCGGCGGACGGCACTTCACCACGTTCGCGATATAGACGTCGCTCCGCGCGAGCCCGATGCCTTCGATCAGCCGCGTGAGGAGCTGGCCGGCGCGACCGACGAACGGGACGCCCTGGACGTCCTCTTGCTGGCCCGGGCCTTCGCCCACGAACATGAGGTCGGCGTGGGGATCGCCGGTCCCGAACACGACCTGGGTCCGGCCCTGGGTCGCCAGCGGGCACCTGACGCAGGCCAGAGCCGCGCGCTCCAGTGCCTCGAACGACGCGAACGCCGGCGGCTCCACCACCACGGACACCCGAAAAGGCTACGTCCCGTCGACGGCGGCTCGGATGGCCTCGGGGACGAGATCGAGCACCGCCGCCCGGAGGCGGTCGAGATGGCCGTGGACGCCGCCGGTCGCCAGCACCACCGCGAGGTCGCCGTCGAACCTGGTGTGCGACGGGAACAGCGCCCGGCTGAGACCGCCGTGGACGCTGTGGGCCACGAGGTGGCAGTCGGCCTTCGAGAGCTGCGCGTCGGTCGCGACGACGACGAGCGTCGTGTGCTCGCCCTCGACGAACGGCAACGGCTCTGGGAACGGTGGCGCGTCCGGCGGCGCGGTGGACCCTGCGAGCACCGTCCCGTCGGCCGCGATGACGTCACCGATGGCGTTGACGACTGCGAGCGCGCCGATGGTCGCGTCGCCGACCCGGGTCGAGGCGGTCCCGAGACCCCCGGGCGACCGGTGCTCGGCGCCCTTCCACTTCCCGACCGTCGTTCCCCTTCCCACCCCCACCCGGCCGGTCTCGAACGGCTCACCGATGCGGGCAGCGGCGAAGGCGGCCGCGCCTTCGGCCGGCCCGGGACGAACGCCCCCGGACTCGACGAGGTCGTAGACCGCGGCCGTGGGCACGATCGGCACCGGGCCGCCCGCGGTGTGGAAGCCCCGTCCCTGGGCCTCGAGCGCCGACATCACGCCGTCGGCGGCGGCGAGGCCGAACGCCGAGCCGCCCGCGAGCACCACCGAATCGACGTGCTCGACCAGGCGGGCGGGGTCGAGGAGCGCGAGCTCACGGGTTGCAGGGGCACCGCCACGGACCTCGCCCGATGCCACCGTCAGCGGCGGGACCGTGATCACGGTCACGCCCGTCCCGGCGCCGGTCCAGTGACCGACACCGATGCCGGGGACGTCGGTGATCAGGACGCCCGCTCCCCGGTGCGCTGGGAGCGCGGTCGCAAGCCGGGCCGCCTTCCACGCGCGATCCGCCGTGATCGGCGGGGCCAGAACCGCCGGAAGGGTGAGCCCGCCCCGAGATCGCGGGCGAAGTCGGCGATGAGCCGGTCGACCTCCTGCGTGCGCTCGAGCATCAGCATGTGGCCGGCGCCCTTGAACACCTCGAGCCGGGCCCCGGGGATGAGTGCCGCGATCCTCCGTGACTCCGCCGGAGGCGTGAGGACGTCGGCGGTGCCGCTGAGCACGAGCGTGGGCAGGCGGACGTTCGGAAGCTCGTCGGTGAGATCGAGGCTGAGCAGTGCGCCGATCGCCAGCCGACTCTCGTCGGCTTCGCAGGCGACGATCATCTCCCTCGCCAACTCGACGTGGCTCGCCTGCGGCTCGCGTCCGAAGCCGATCCGGGCGAACAGGAAGCCGAGGTTGGGCTGACCCAGCAACTGGCTCGCGGCCGGCCCCCGGCCGGTCAGCTTCTCGGCGAGCTCGCGCAGGAGCGCGGAGCCACCGAGATGTGTTCGCGCGAGCGTCGACATGAGCACGAGCCCGCGCACGCGTGCGGCTGCCAGGTCGGGATGCAGGAGCGCGAACGCCTGTGCCGCCACTCCGCCCATCGAGTGACCCACCAGCACGACGTCGCGCAGGTTCAGGTGTTCGATCACGGTACGGACGTCTTCGGCAAGGTTGGCGATCGAGTGCCCGGTCGTGCCGGTCGACGACTCGCCGTGACCGCGACTGTCGAAGGCGATGCACCGAAACCCGCGCTCCGGGAGATCCTCGAACTGCTTGACCCACACGCGGTTCGAGAGCGTGACCCCGTGGCAGAAGAGCAGCGCCGGCCCCTTGCCCCGGCAGATCGTGAAGATGCTGCCGTCGTCATGGGTGGGAAAGCGCAGGCTCTCGTCGAACGGCGGCTGCAGCGTCTTCCCGGCATCGGGATCGGGCGTGCGCCTGATCCCGGCGACCAGGGCGCGCTCGGCCGCGTACGCCGCGCCCAGGATCCCGGCGACGACGCCCGCGCCGACTAGCGCGCGCTTGCCGTCCGTCACACGTAGGTCCTGGGGACGCGCGGGCCGATGCCGCACACGATCTCGTACGCGATGGTGCCGAGACGTTCGGCCCACTCGTCGGCCGTGATCTCCTCGTCGCCCTGGCGTCCGAGCAACACGACCTCGTCGCCGCACTCGACCCGGCCGTCGCCGACGTCGACCATGAGCTGGTCCATGGTCACGGTGCCGGCGATCGGGCACCGCCGGCCGCCGAGCAGCACTTCGCCTCCTGTGTGCGCGAGGTTGCGCGGCACGCCGTCGGCGTACCCGACCGGCACCGTCGCCACGGTGCCCGCCCGTTCCATCGTGTAGCGCAGCCCGTACGAAAGGCGCGCACCCGCCGGCAGTGCCTTCACGTGTGACACCCGAGCCTTCAGAGCGAGGGCGGGACGAAGCGCGATGCGATCGCGGTGCTCGGGTGCCGGCGGGACGCCGTAGATCGTGATCCCCGTGCGGACGAGGTCGAATCGCGCCCTTTCACCGTGCACGAGGAGTCCCGCGGTGTTCGCGGCGTGGACGAGATCAGGTTGGACGCCGCGTCCGCGAAGGTCGGCGAGTACGGCATCGAAGCGATCGAGCTGCTCGGCGGTGTAGGCGTTCTCGGGCTCGTCCGCGACCGCGAAGTGGGTCAGCACGCCCTCCAGCCGGAGCTCGTCGCGCGCGACGACCGAGTCTGCGAGCGCGCCCGCGTCCGCGACCGTGCACCCGACCCGGTGCATGCCGGTGTCCACCTTGAGGTGCACCGGCAGCGGGCGCTCGTTGCTCGCATGCGCGACCGCCTTGGCGAGCGCCTCGATCCCGGAAGCCGTGTAGACGACCGGCGTGAGCCCATGCTGCACGACCGCGGTGGCCGAGCCCGCCGGCGGCTCCGAGAGCAGCATCACCGGCGCGTCGATCCCGGCGCGCCGGAGCTCGACACCCTCCTCGACCAGCGCGACGCCGAGCCACGTGGCGCCGCCGGCGACGGCGGCCCGCGCCGCCGGCACCGCACCGTGCCCGTAGCCGTCGGCCTTCACGACCGCCATGAGCTGCGCCGGCTGCGCCAGCTCCGCCAGCGCGCGGACGTTCGCGCGGACCGCGTCGAGATCGATCTCCGCCCAGGCCGAGCGGTACTGCTCGCTCATGTGGTCCGCGACAGGAACCGGACGAGATCGCCCCGGGCGACGATGCCGACGAGCTTGTCGCCGTCGACGACGGGGACGTGCGTCACGTCGCGCTCGTGCATGAGCGTGGCGAGTTCCTCGAGGCCTGCATCGGGGGCGATGGTCGGGAACTCGGTCGACATCACGTCGGCGACCGTCGAGCCCGCGGCCTTCTTCAACTCGTGCTCGAAATGGTGCAGCGAGGAAGGCCAAACGAAGTCGGCGCCGAGAAACGTGATCACGGTCGGCACGTGCAGGCGCGCCTCCGACACGATGAGATCCTCGTCCCGCAGGAGGCCGACGAGCTTGCCGTCGGCGTCGGTGACAGGAGCCGCGCCGATGCCCCGCGCCGCGAGGACGTCGGCAGCCTCCTCGACGGTCTGGTCGGGACGGAGCGTGATCACGCTGGCGCTCATCACGGTGCTGACGGTCTCCGGTTCCGGCATCTATCTCTCCTCGGCGACGGTCGACAAAGCCGCCGTCGCCTCTCTGTCGGACGG
>JAPSGP010000149.1 GCA_031177445.1 Acidimicrobiia bacterium | reverse complement strand
CGTGAATCGCCGCCACGGGTTCCTGGTGTGGGCGAGGTCGAGGTCGCGGTCGACGGTGATCGGGTGGTGGAGGGTCGCCAGGATCGGCCACCCGTCGTCGAGCATCCGTCGCAGGCCGGTCCCGAGGCACTGGTTGTCGTGCACGACGTCGAACTCGGCCCGGCGTGACCGCAGCAGCCGCCGTACCCGAAGGCTGAACGTGTACGGCTCGGGGAACCCGGCGCCGCACATGATGGCGAACTCCTGCAGGTCGATGCCGGTCTTGAATTCCCACGGCCACGGCACCCGGAACGGGTTCTCGGGGCGGTAGAGGTCGAGGCTGGGGACCCGGGTGAGCAGCGACCGTTCGGCGAGATCGGGGTAGGGCGGCCCGGAGAACACCTCGACGTGATGCCCGAGCTCGGTGAGCTCCCGGACGAGGTTCCGGGTGTAGACGCCCTGACCGCCGCAGTGCGGGTTGCCCCGGTAGACGAGGTACGCGATGCGCAAAGGGGAATCCGGGCGCGGCATGGGCGAGCAGCCTACTTGTCGCAAACGTGCAGGTAGATTGCGGCCTCCGAGGAGGAAGACGGCTGCTGTGAACCTGCTCTACGAGGGACCGAAGCGAGGCGCGGACCGGGCGGTGCTGCTCGCCCACGGGGCCGGCTCCGACCTGCATGCCAAGGCGCTCGCGGCCGTGGCCGACGCGCTCGCGGCTGTCCGGATCCCGTCGTTGCGGTTCAACTACCCGTATCGCGACACCGGACGAAAGGCGCCCGACCGGCCGCCGGTGCTCGAGGCCGCCACCCGTGAGGCGGCGGCGGAGCTGGCACGTCGCGCCAAGCTCCCGTCCGAGCGCCTCGTGCTGGGTGGGCGGTCGATGGGTGGTCGGTACTGCTCGATGATCGTCGGCGCGGCCGAGGAGCCGGTGCCGGCGCTGGGGCTGCTCCTGCTCGGCTATCCCCTCCACGCCGCCGGGAAGCCGGAGAATCCACGCGTCGAGCACTTCCCGCGCGTCACGGCGCCGTGCCTGTTCGTGAGCGGGACCCGCGACTCGCTGGCGGGAAAGCCGGCGCTGACGAGGGCGACGAGGAAGATCAAGGCGCCGGTGTCGCTGCACTGGCTCGAGTCGGCCGACCACGGTTATCGCCCGCTCAAGTCGAGCGGGCGGTCGATCGACGACGTGCTCACCGAGGTGGCTGAGGTATCGGTCGAATGGGTGGGGTCACTCGGCGACTAGTGCCAGTACCACCAGGCCAGGCGGGGTGCCCGCCTGGCTCGGCCCGATCCCCTGTGCGGTAATGAGGACCCGTGGCAGCCATCTCGATGCTGGCGCGAGCCCAGCTCCGCCGATCCCTCCGGACCATGATCCTGCTGGGCGTCCTCGCCGGGCTCACCGGTGGCGTCGTCATCGGATCGCTGCAGCTCGCACGGCGCACGTCGACCGCGTACGAACGCCTCGAGCGAGCGAGCAGCGTGCCGGATGCGGTGGTCCTCGCGGTCGGAGGGGCCGACGTCGCCGAACGGATCGTCCAGCTGCCCGAGGTCGAGTCGAGCTGGATCACGTCGACGGGTGTCGGCCGAGTGGGCGTCGAAGCCGTCCGCTACGCCGGCGTGCTCGCCGGCGTCGAACCGCCGCCGCCGGGGCTCTTCACGCCCATCATCATGCGGGGGCGCGACGTCGACCCCGCCGCCGCCGACGAGATGGTGATCTCCGAGCACATGGCCGAGCTCACCGGTTTCGGCGTGGGCGATTCGGTCGGCTTCGACTTCCTGACCACCGAGGAGTTCACGCGGTTCGACATCGGGTTCGGCGAGCCCGACGGGCCCGAGCTCAGGATGCGGATCGTCGGGGTGATGCGGGTCTCGATCGACGAGGGCACGAACGCGATCGAGTCCTACTCGACGCCGGCCTTGGCCGCCCGCCTCGCCGAGGGAGACGCCGACGTCTTCCCGACGACGCTCGTGCGATTGCGCGACGGGCTCGACTCGCTGCCGGCGTTCCAGCGTTCCCTCGACGAGATGGAAGGCGACCTCGAGCCCCAAGCCGGCGGCGAGGAGTTCGGCGGCATCGAGGTGCAGGTGCCGAGCCGCCAGCGTTCGGTCGTCGCGGTGACGTCCCGGGTCCAGGTGGCGGGGATCCTGGTCTTTGCCGGGATCGCCGCCGTCGCCGGCGTGCTCGGCGTTGCGCTCGCGCTCCGACGCCATTTCCTGGCCACGATCGAGCTCGACCTGCTCGGACTGGCCGCGCTCGGTTGCAGCCGCCGCGACGTGCGGCTGGCGCGGCTGATCACCGCGATCCCGTTCGTCGCCGTCGGGACCCTGGTGGCGATCGGAGTCGCGATCGTGCTCGGCGTCCTCGAGCCGATCGGCAGCATGGCGACGCGCGAGCCGCATCCCGGCTGGCACGTCAACGTCGTCTTCGTGGTCGTGGGTGCGCTCGTCGTGCCCGTCGCGCTGACGCTGGTGGCCTGGATCGTCGGGCCGGATCGAACGCGCGAGGCGCAGCGGGCCCCGGGCCGGCCCAGCGCGCTGGTCGAGCAGCTCGCACGCGCCGGGGCTCCGCCGACCGCGGTCGTCGGCACCCGGCTTGCGCTCGAACCGGGCCGAGGGCGGACCGCGGTGCCGGTTCGCTCGACGCTCGCCGGCGTCGCGGTCGGCCTCGTCGGCCTCGTCGCGGTCACGGTGTTCGCGGCCAGCCTCTACCGAGCGCTCGACACGCCGGCGCGCTGGGGATGGGTGGCCGATGCCCTGCTCGTCGACGTCAACCGCGACGTGCGCGACCGGGTGCAGTCCGACCCCCGGGTCGACGCCGCCTCGCTGGTCGACGAGGTACTCGTCGACGTCGAAGGCCGGAACGCGTCGGCAGAGGCGTTCGCCGACGAGAAGGGGCCGGGCGCGATCAGCTGGACCATCGTCGACGGTCGACCGCCCGGCCGCGGCGAGGTGTTGCTCGGCGCCCGCCTCGCGCGCGAGCTCGACATGGAGGTCGGTGACCGCGCGAGCTTTCGCGGCGACGACGGGCGCGAGGTGGATCTCGAGGTCGTCGGCATCGGGGTCGGTCCCAATCTCTCCAACCAGCAGTTCGGCGCGGGCGTGATGGTGGCGCCCGAGGACGTTCCTCGGGTTGGGCGCACCCAGCCCTTCGTCGGTGCCAGCCTCCGGTTCGCGCCCGGCGTCGACGCCGATGCGGTGGCGGCGGAGTACGGCACCGAGATCGAGACGTTCCGGCCGCAACGACCGCCCGACGTCGACAACCTGGCCCAGCTGGGCGCGCTGCCCGAACTGCTCGCCGGGTTCCTCGTGGTCGTGGGCCTCGCGGTCCTCGCCCACCTCCTGGTCACGACGGCGCGCCGCCGCCGGCGCGATCTCGACACCCTGCGAGCGGTTGGCTTCGTGCCCCGTCAAGCCCGGTCGGTGATAGCGATCGTCGCGCTCATCACCGTTGGCGTCGGCCTGGTCGTCGGCGTCCCGCTCGGGATCGCCGCCGGCCGGCTGGGATGGCGATTCACCGCCCATGCCGTCTACATCGCCGAGGATCCACGAGTGCCCGGGGTCGTGTTGGTGCTGCTCGTCGCGGCCGCGTTGCTCGCGGCCGTGCTCGCCGCGATCTGGCCGGCATGGCGCGCTGCCGACGGCCCCGTCGCCGCCGGGCTGCGCGAAGAGTGAGACCTCGGTCACATTGCCTGCCGGCGACCATGTTGACCAGCGCGGACGGGCCTGAGAAGTCCCGGTGAACCGGCGTCAATTGTTCGGTCGCGCGGGTCCGGAGCCGCGAGACTGTCGCCATGCGAGTTCGCCGGTACTTCGCCTTTGTCGACCTGTGCGGCTTCACGCGCTTCACCGAGGCCCATGGCGACGAGGAGGCGGTGGCAGCCCTCACGGGTTTCCGTGCCCTCGTGCGCGAGATCGCGTCGGAGCACGGCGTGCGTGTCGCCAAGTGGCTGGGTGACGGGGCGATGTTCGTGAGCACCGACGGCCGGTCGCTGGTCCTGGCGCTGTGCGACCTCGAGCGGCGAGCCGGTCAGGCGGTCACGCTCCCGTTGCGCGGCGGGCTCGCCGCCGGCGACGTGATCCTCTTCGAAGGCGACGACTACATCGGCGGGCCGGTGAACCTCGCGGCTCGGCTGTGCGACGACGCCGGCCCCGGCGAGTTCCTCGCCGAGGCCGATCTCGGTCAGTTCGCACTCGAGCCCACGGCGGTGCGACCGATGGGAACCCGCATCGTCCCCGGGTTCATTCGCCCCGTCTCGGTCGTGGCAATAGCAACCGAAGACCCCATCACCGAGACCCACGAGATCATCGCTAGCTAGGTCGCCGTCGCAAGCTCCGGCTCCTGCTTCGTCGGGTCGGCCTCGCAAGCTCGGCCTCCTGCGCAGCCGGTCGGCAAAGCCGCCGGCATGCGCGCTCCGGCGGTCGGCAAAGCCGCCGCCTTCGCGGCCAGCTAGGTCGCCAGCACTAGCCTCCGGGGATGGACCTCTCGTCCCTGACGACGTTGCGTCTCGAGCGGGAAGGCCCGGTCGGTTGGTTGCGACTGCATCGGCCCGAGCGCCTCAACTCGTTCACGCTCGAGATGTGGAACGAGCTCCGCGCCCTGGGTGAGGCGTTACTGGCAGACCCTGGCGACCTGCGCGCGCTCGTCGTGATCGGTGAGGGCCGAGCGTTCTCCAGCGGGATCGACACCTCGCTGTTCAGCGACGGCAGCGTGAGCGACGAAGCCCTCGGGTCGGCCTCGCAGGCTCGGCCTCTTGCGCAGCCGGTCGGCAAAGCCGCCGGCATGCGCGCGGGCCTGGGCAAAAAGCCCGCCCCGAAGCGGCACGACGACCCCGTCGTCGACTCGATCCTCACGGGCCAGGACGCCTACACGTGGCTCGAGGAAGCGCCGTTCGCGACGATCGCCGCCATCCGCGGGTACGCGCTCGGTGCGGGGCTGCAACTCGCCCTGGCGTGCGACATCCGGATGGTCGCCGAAGGCACGCAGCTCGGCCTACTCGAGTTCAAGTACGGGATCATCCCGGATCTCGGCGGGACCCAGCGCCTGCCCCGGCTCGTCGGCGCGGGCAAGGCGAAGGAGCTCATCTTCACGGCCGCTCGCATCGATGCCGAGGAGGCGATGCGGATCGGGATCGCCGAGCGGGTCGTTCGCGAGCCCGAGCTGGAGCAGCACGCGAGCGAGCTGGCCGGCGCGATCGCGGCGCAGCCACCGCTGGCGGTGCGAGGCGCGAAGCGCGCGGTCAACTTCGCAACCCAGTCGAGCGTGCGGGACGGGCTGCGCGTCGAGGCCGAGAACCAGGCGATCTGTCTCCGGTCCGACGACATGAAGGAGGCGATCGCCGCGTTCGTCGAGCAGCGACCGCCACAGTTCCACGGGCGATGACGAGCCGGTCGGATCGGGCGAGCGACGGCTGGTTCCTGGTCGCGGCAGGCGAGCCGCTTTCCGGGACCGTGCGCGTCTCCGGCGCGACGAAGAACGCGGGGTTGAAGCAGATGGCCGCCGCACTGCTCACTCCCGGCGTCACCGTGCTGCGCAACCTCGATCCCGTGGTCGACCTCGACGTCATGCTCGAGGTGATGCGCGCGATCGGTGCGGACGTCTCGTGGTCGGGCGAGAGCGAGCTCACGATCGACGCGACCGGCCCACTCGTACCCGAGGCGCCATACGAGCTCGTCACGCAGCTACGAGCCTCGATCAACGTGCTCGGTCCGTTACTGGCGCGCTGCGGGCAAGCGCGGGTCGCGATGCCGGGTGGCGACAACATCGGCAGCCGCAAGCTCGACATGCACTTCCGGGGCCTGGAGACGATGGGCGCGGAGCTCGAGGTGGTCCATGGATTCATCGAGGCGCGCTGCAACCGTCTGTGCGGCGCCCGGATCGTGCTGGAGTTCCCGAGCGTGGGCGCGACCGAGAACCTCCTCACGGCGTCGGTGCTCGCCAAGGGCTCGTCCGTCATCGAGAACGCCGCTCGCGAGCCCGAGATCAGCGACCTTGCCGCCTTCCTCAACCGAATGGGCGCTCGCATCTTCGGCGCCGGGACCGCCACCATCGAGGTCGAAGGCGTCGAGAGCCTGCGCGCCGTCGACAACGACGTCATGGGCGACCGGATCGAGGCCGGCACCCTCCTCATGGCCTGCGGCATCGCGGGCGGCGAGATCACGATCGAAGGGACGCGCCTCGAGCACCTCGACATGGTTGTCCGCAAGCTGGGCGACATGGGGCTCGCGGTTGCGCCCGCGCCCGAGGGGCTGACCGCACGCTGCGAGCACCGGCTGCGGGCGGTCGACGTCGCCACACTCCCGTACCCGGGGTTCGCGACCGACTTCATGCCCTTGGTGGTCGCGCTGCTCGCCACCGCCGAGGGGAGCGCGATCGTGACCGAGAACGTGTTCGACAACCGCTTCGGCTTCGTGGACGAGCTCAACCGGATGGGCGCTGACGTGCGCAACGAGGGCCGTCATGCGGTGGTACGAGGCGTCGACCACCTGTCGGGAGCGCCAGTGCGGGCCCAGGACGTGCGGGCGGGCGCGGCGCTGGTGCTCGCGGGGCTCGCCGCCGAGGGTGAGACCCGGGTGCTCGACCCCCATCACGTGGATCGGGGCTACCCCGACCTGGCGGGCAAGCTGCAGGCGCTGGGCGCACCGGTTCGGCGGATGCGGGAAGGCGTGGGAGAATAGAGGTGTTGCACGGGGAGGCCCGCCATTCCCCGGCCAGCATCGATCGAGAAGCAGCCCGAGAAGCACCCAGAGAAGCACCGTAGGAGTACCGGATGTCCGTCGACACCACCAACACCGACGAGCGGGATGCGGACGTCCTCGAGGCGATCGAGGCGATCCGGCCCGCGCTACAGAGCGACGGCGGCGACATCATCTTCAACGGGATCGACGCCGATGACGCCGTGCACGTGACGCTCGTGGGCGCGTGCGGGACGTGCCCCGTGTCGATGATGACGCTGAAAGCCGGCGTGGAGCGCATCATCATGGACCGGGTCCCGGGGATCTCCGAGGTGATCGCCGACTGAGCCGGACCGCGGCTGCCGGCACCGAGCCCGGCGATCCTTCTTCGCTCGTTGAGGCGGCCCGCGCCGGCGACCGTGCCGCCGTCGCCAAGCTCATCTCCTTGATCGAGATGGGTGGCGACCGGGCCACCCGGGCGGTGGCGCAGCTTTTCG
>JAPSGP010000434.1 GCA_031177445.1 Acidimicrobiia bacterium | reverse complement strand
CCGCGAACATCCTCTACAACATCATGGAGCGGCTCGTCCAGCTCGACGACGACCTGAATCCGCAGCCGGCGGCAGCGGAGAGCTGGGAGGTCAGCGAGGACGGGACCACCATCACGCTGACGCTGCGCGACGACCTCAAGTGGACGAACGGCGATCCGGTGACTGCGGAGGACTACGAGTTCTCGTGGAAGCGCACGATCTCGCCCGATCTGGCCGCCGACTACGCGTACCAGTTCTTCGGGATCGCGGGCGCGCAGGAGTACAACAGCTGCGAGAAGAACTGCGAGCCGCTCGCCGACCAGGTGGGCGTGAACGCAATCGATGACCGGACGCTCGAGATCAAGCTCACGAGCGCGCAGCCGTGGTTCATCCAGCAGCTCGCGCACCACTCGTTCATGGCGGTGCACCAAGGAACCGTCGAGCAGTTCGGCGAGAAGTGGACCGAGGCGGCGAACATCGTCACGAACGGCGCCTTCAAGCTCGAACGCTGGGAGCACAACTCCCGGATCGACCTGGTCAAGTGGGATCAATGGCGCAACGCCGACGAGGTGAGCCTCACGCGGGTGAACGGGCGGATGATCACCGACGGCGTCACCGCCGTGCAGGCCTTCGAGGCCGGCGAGATCGACGTGAACAATCAGCCGCCGCCGGCCGAGGAGATTCCACGGCTGAAGGAGACGGAGGACTATCAGCAGTACCCGGCCCTCGGCACGTACTACTACGGCGTCAACGTGAAGAACATCCCCGACGTCAACCAGCGGCGTGCGATGGCGCTCGCGATCCCGCGGCGCGAGATCATCGACAACATCGCGCAGGCGGACCAGCTCCCGGCGACCGGCTTTTCGCCGGAGGGGATCCCGGGCTTCGACACGCTGAATCCTGAGTCGCCGTGGCTCCCAGAGGAAGGCGACCTCGAGCAGGCGAAGCAGCTGATGTCGCAGGCGCAGAACCCGAAGAAGGACATCACGCTACTCCTGAACGACTCGCCGGGCCACCGCGAGATCGCCGTCGCAGTCCAGGCGGCTTGGAAGCAGCTCGGGCTGAACGTGACGATCAGGCAGCAGGAGTGGGCGCAGTTCCTCGAGTTCATCGGCCCGCCGCCGGACAAGTCGATCGACGTCTACCGGCTCGGCTGGATCGGGGACTACGTCGACGCGTACAACTTCCTCGAGCTCTGGACGTGCGAGTCGGGCAACAACTCGACCAACTTCTGCAACCAGCGCTACGACCAGCTGGTCGAGGAGGCGCGCCGGACGTCGGACGACGAGGAGCGGTTCGAGCTCTACGGCCAGCTCGAGGAGATCCTCCACGGCGAGGACGGCGAGATGCCGATCCTGCCGATCTACTGGTACACGTACGTCACGCTCGAGCGACCGAGCGTGCAGGAGACCTTCAACCTCAACCTCCTCGATCAGATCGACCTGACACAGGTCGAGGTCACGGAGTCGTAGACGGCTGTGCCTTGAACGGACGGGGCGCCTGCGGGCGCCCCGTCCGTTCGCGATTCGGAACCTGCGGGTAGAGGGCTCGCCATGACGAAGTTCGTCGTTCGTCGCATCTTCTGGACAGTGCCGGTGATCCTGTTGGTGATCCTGCTGACCTTCGCGATGATGCGGCAGATCGAGGGCAACCCGTTCCGCACCGGCGAGCGGGCGGTGCCGGCCTCGATCCAGGCGAACCTCGAGCGGAAGTACGGCTTGGACGATCCCTGGTATGTCCAGTACCTGAACTACGTGAAGGGCGTCTTCACGCTCGACCTCGGCCCGTCGCTCGTTCTGCGCCAGCGCGACGTCAACGACATCGTCAAGGAGCACTTCCCCGAGTCGCTCGAGCTCGGCGGGCTCGCCTTCGTGTTCGCAATGGCGTTCGGCATCCCGCTCGGCATGATCGCCGCGCTCAAGGCGAACTCCGCCGTCGACTACTCGACCATGTTCTTCTCGAACGTCGGCTTCGCCGTGCCGAGCTTCCTCGTCGCAACGCTCTCGATCTACTACTTCGCGCTCCAGTGGGACGTCGGCGTGCCCACCAGCGGCTGGACGAGCTGGCAGAGCAAGATCCTCCCGGTCGTCTCGCTCGGCCTCGGCCCGATGGCGATCTTCGCGCGGCTGACGCGCGGGACGATGCTCGAGACGCTCCAGGCCGACTACATCCGCACGGCCCGCGCCAAGGGCCTGCGCTGGCGGCGGGTCGTCTTCACGCACACGCTGCGCAACTCGCTGATCCCGGTCGTCACCGCCGCGGCGCCGCTGCTCGGCTTCCTGATCACCGGCTCGTTCGTGATCGAGCAGATCTTCGCGATCCCGGGCATCGGCCGCTACTTCATCACCGCCGTGACCGGCCGCGACTACTCCGTCGTTATGGGTCTGACCGTCCTGCTCTCGGTGATCATCATCCTCGCGAACATGATCGTGGACATCCTCTACGGAGTCCTCGACCCGCGAACCAGGGACGCCCGCGCGTAATGCCCCTCCCGGCAATGGATAGGGCACTTCCGGCGGCTGCAAAGCTTCGCCGCGCCGCGCCCTCGGTCGCCCCGATGTGTCCACACATCGGGGCTCCCTGCGTCCTTGCGCGGCTCGCTTTTCGCGCGCCCGAGGCGCGACTCCATCACCTGGAGGGGCACTGATGGCCGTTCGGCCGCAGGACCCGCGCGTCCGGGCTGCGACGGTAGCCGAGCCGGTCCCGCAGGTCGGGACGGCGGGCGAGGCGCTCCGCCAGGCAAGCCTTTGGCGCGACGCCTGGCATCGCTACGTCCGCAACAAGGGCGCGCTGCTCGCAGGCGTCGTCTTCGTGCTGCTCGTCCTCTACTGCTACCTGATCCCGGGCTTCTGGAAGATCCCGGGGATCTGGACGTCGCTCGCCGACATCGATCCGTACGCCGTCGACTTCACCGAGGCGCGGCAGGGGATCAGCCTCGCGCACCCGTTCGGCACCGACC
>JAPSGP010000433.1 GCA_031177445.1 Acidimicrobiia bacterium | reverse complement strand
GACCGGGGCGGTCGTGCGTATCGAAGGCGACCAGCTCGCGGTGCGGGTTCCGGGTGGCGACATGCCCCTGCCGGAGGAGCTGGCCGACGCGGTGCAGTCACGGGGGCTCGACCAGGTCGTCCTCGGTGCGCGGCCGGAGCACGTGGTGCTCGATCCGGCGGGCCCGGTCGGCGTCACGGTGAGCGTGATCGAGTCGCTCGGGCACGAGCGCCATCTGATCTGCCGGCTGGCCGACGGCCAGCTCCTCATCGTCCGGCAGCCGTCGGGTGGGAGCTCGCCCGCCGAGGCCTTGGAGGTACGCATCTCGGTCGAGCCCCGGCACCTCCACCTGTTCGACCCGACGACCGAGTCGCGGATCTCCCCGTGAGATCGAGGGTCAGCCTGCGGGTGCGCGAGGCGGGACTCGGCTACCTGCTGCTGCTGCCGGCGTTCGTCATCTTCGCCGTCTTCATCTTCTATCCGTTCGCCAAGAACTTCTATCTCGGCTTCTTCCGTACGCCGCCGTTTCCCGGGCTTCCCAAGCGCAACGTGGGCTTCGAGCAGTACCACGACGTCCTCACCTCGAGCGAGTTCCTCGACAGCCTGCGCATCACGTTCGTGTTCGCGCTCTACACCGTGCCCGTCGGCATCGCGCTCGGGCTGGGGCTCGCGGTCCTCGCCCATCAGAAGCTGAAGGGTGTCGGGATCTATCGCACGATCTTCTCCTCGACCGTCGCCACCTCGGTGGCGGTGGCGTCGGTGATCTTCGGAACGCTGCTCAACCCGCAGGTCGGCCTGCTGCCGTGGCTCGGGTTGCAGACCGATCCGCCGATTCTCGACAACCCGAGGTGGGCGCTGCTCGCGGTGTCGATCACGACGATCTGGCAGAACCTCGGGCTCAGCTTCATCCTCATGTCGGCGGGGCTCCAGACCGTGCCCGACGAGCTGCTCGAGGCGGCCGAGGTCGACGGGGCCAAGCCGTGGTCGCGCTTCTGGCACGTCACGTTGCCGTTGCTCTCCCCGACGATCTTCTTCGCGGTGGTCGTGGGGTCGATCTTCGCCTTCCAGTCGTTCGGCCAGATCGACCTGTTGACGCCACGCGGTGGCCCGCTGAAGACGACCAACGTGCTGACCTACTTCGTCTACGGCGAGCTGCGGCGCCCGGACGAGGGGAAGGCGGCGGTCCTCGCGATCGCGCTGTTCGCGGTCACGCTGCTGCTCACGCTCATCCAGTTCAGGTTCCTCGAGCGGAGGGTCCACTATGAGCGCTGACGTCGTGACCGTCGCCGGCCCGGATGGTGGCGGAGCCGCGCTGCGCACGGGGGCCGATGCGACGCTGGCGCGCCCCGGCCGTCGGGCCCGCCGCTGGCGCATGGCCGGGCGCTACCTGCTGCTCACGGTGTTGGCGATCATCGTGCTGTTCCCGCTCTACATCACCGTGGTCAACTCGCTCCTGCTCCCGGATCAGATCGCGGCCAAGCCGCCGACCTTCTTCCCAACTAGCCCGGAGTGGCACACGTTCTCGGATGCGTGGGATCAGGGCCACATGGCCCAGTACCTGAAGAACAGCGCGATCGTGACCACGATCATCACCGTCGGCCAGATCGTCACCGCGATCCTCGCCGGCTACGCGTTCGCATTCCTCCAGTTCCCGCTGAAGCGCACGCTCTTCATCGTGTTCCTGGCGACGCTGATGATCCCGTTCGAGGTCACGATCGTGACCAACCTCCAGACGATGAAGTCCCTCGACATGCTGAACAGCTACCAGGGTCTGGCGCTGCCGTTCCTCGCCACCGGGTTCGGCGCCTTCCTCCTGCGACAAGCGTTCCTCCAGATCCCGAAGGATCTTCAGGACGCGGCCAAGCTCGACGGCTACGGCCATCTGCGCTTCATGACGAGGGTGGCGGTGCCCCTGGCCCGGCCCGCGATCGCGGCACTCGGCGTTTTCGCGTTCCTCGCCGCGTGGAACCAGTACCTGTGGCCCCTGCTCATCACCGAAGACGACCAGTACCGCACCGTCCAGATCGGGCTCAAGCAACTTCGCAACACCAGCCTCGACGAGGTCAACGTCACGTTCGCGGGTGTCGTCATCGCCGCCCTCCCCCTCGTGATCCTTCTCATCGCGTTCCAGAAGCAGTTGGTGCGCGGGCTCACCGCCGGCGCCGTGAAAGGCTGATCCCATGTCTCGGTTCCCGTCCCGCCTCCTCGCCATCGCCGCCGCGGCCGCCTTGTCGGCGGGCGCGCTGGTCTCGATCAGTCCCGCGGCGGCGCAGTCGTCCGGGGCGAAGTGCCAGTTGAACGCGTTGAAGAAGGCCGACAAGCCGGTCGAGATCGTGCTGTGGCACTCCATGCCGCGGGCGAACGAAGAGACACTCCAGCGCCTGGTGCAGGAGTTCGAAGCCGCCCAGAGCGGCGTCACGGTCAGGCTCGTGAACCAGACGAGTTACCGTGACACGTTCGAAAAGTACCGGGCCGGCCTGTCGAGCGGCGACCTCCCCGACCTCGCGCAGATCGAGGACACCGGGCTCCAGCAGATGATCGACACGCAGTCGGTGCTCCCGGCGGCGGCGTGCGTGAAGGCCGACAAGTACAGCTTCTCCGACACCATCAAGCGCGTCGTCGACTACTACACGGTCGAAGGCACGTTGTGGCCGATGCCGTTCAACGTCTCGAACCCCGTCCTCTACTACAACAAGGCCGCGTTCCGGCAGGCCGGCCTCGACCCGGAGCAGCCCCCGACGACGCTCGAGGAGGTGAAGCAGTACTCGCAGACGCTGAAGGACAGCGGCGCCGTCAGCCAGGCCGGCTTCGGTCTCAAGCTCGACCCGTGGTACCTCGAGCAGTGGAGCGCCAAGGGCGGCAAGCTCTACGTCAACAACAAGAACGGGCGGGCCGATCGCGCCACCGCCACGGTGTTCGACAACCCCGTTGGGCTCGAGATCCTCACCTGGATGTCCGACA
>JAPSGP010000148.1 GCA_031177445.1 Acidimicrobiia bacterium | reverse complement strand
CTGGGGCGTCGCCGACCCGATCCTGTCGAAGCGCGACCTGACGAACCCGCGGCGCTCCGAGATCGAGCCCCAGTGGCGGCCGCACGCGGAGTTGCGCACGTGAGCACGAACGTGCTGGTCACCGGGGGCGCGGGCTTCATCGGCTCCAACTTCACCCGCTACTGGGTCGAGCAGCACCCCGAGGATCGCGTGGTCGTGCTCGATCTGCTGACCTACGCCGGCAACCGTCCCAACCTCGCCGACGTCGAGCACTCGGTCACGTTCGTCGAGGGCGACATCGTCGACCTCGAGCTCGTCGAGGAGCTGCTGCGGGCCCAGTCCGTCGACGTCGTGGTCAACTTCGCCGCCGAGTCGCACAACAGCCTCGCAATCCTCGATCCGGGCCGTTTCTTCCGCACGAACGTCCTCGGGACCCAGGCGTTGCTGGAGGCAGCCCGGCGGGTCGGCATCGCCCGCTTCCACCACATCTCGACGTGTGAGGTCTACGGCGACTTGCCCCTCGACAGCGAGGAGATGTTCGTCGAGAGCTCGCCGTACCGGCCGCGCACGCCGTACAACGCGTCGAAGGCGGGGGCCGACCACGCGGTCCGTGCGTACCACGAGACCTTCGACCTGCCGGTCACGATCACGAACTGCGCCAACAACTACGGGCCCTACCAGTTTCCCGAGAAGGTCATCCCGCTGTTCACGACGAACGCGCTGGACGATCAGCCGCTACCGCTCTACGCCTCGACCCAGAACCGCCGGGAGTGGATCCACGCCCTCGATCACTGCACGGCGATCGACGCCGTGCTCAGCGAGGGCAAGGTCGGTGAGACCTATCACGTCGGTACCGGCGTCGAAAAGAGCATCGAGGAGATCGCCGACGGCGTGCTCGCCGCCCTGGGCAAGCCAGCCGATCTCAAGACGATCGTGCCCGACCGTCCCGGCCACGACCGGCGCTATCTGCTCGACTCCTCGCGCATCCGGCGCGAGCTGAGCTGGAAGCCGGCGATCGACTTCGAGACCGGCCTGGCGGACACCGTCCACTGGTACGCGGAACGGCGGTCGTGGTGGGAGCCGCTGCGCGACCGCGCGCCGGTGGTCGAGCACTCCGCCTGGAAGTAGCGCGCGGCGCACGGGAGCGAACGAGACCGCGTGCGCGTCCTGATCACCGGTGCCGGCGGGCAGGTCGGGCGCGAGCTGGCGCTGGCATTCGCGGATCACGAGGTCGTCGCGACCGACCGCGCCCGCCTCGATGTCAGCGACCGCGATGCGGTGCTCCAGGCGATCGTGACCGTGGCGCCGGACGCGATCGTGCACGCCGCCGCCTGGACCGCGGTCGATGCCTGCGAAGCCGACCCCGACCGGGCGTTCCGGGTCAACGCGCTCGGCACCCGGTTCGTCGCCGAGGCCGCCCACCGTGCCGGCGCCCACCTCTGCTACCTGTCGACGGACTACGTGTTCGACGGCACCAAGGCCGACCCATACGTCGAGTGGGACGCGCCCAATCCCGCCTCCGTCTACGGGCGATCGAAACTCGGCGGTGAGCAGGAGCTCGGCGCCGGCGCGACCATCGTCCGCACTTCGTGGGTGTGTGGCTTCCACGGGCACAACATGGTGAAGACGATCCTGCGGGTAGCGGCCGAGCGCGACGAGCTGTCCTTCGTCGACGACCAGCGAGGCCACCCCAGCTTCGCCACCGACGTCGCCGGCATGGTGCGACGGCTGGTGGCGGACCGGCGCCCCGGCCTCTTCCACGTCACCAACCAGGGCGCGGTGTCGTGGTACGAGTTCGCCCGATCGGTGCTCGAAGCCGCCGGCCTCGATCCGAACCGGGTCCGCCCGATCAGGACCGCCGATCTCGACCCGCCCCGTCCGGCCCCCCGGCCGGCGAACTCGGTCCTCGACAATGCCGCGCTCCGGCTGAGCGGGTTGCCGCTGCTCCCCGACTACCGGGAGCCGCTCGCGGCGCTCGTCGCCGCGCTGGCGAGCGGCTGACGATTCCTACTGCGGTGGGCGCAGCTCGACGACGTAGGCGCCGGTCACCGTGGTCACTCGTCGCACGCGTTGGGGCGGGATCTCGTCGACCATCGCGCGCGCGGTCGCGTCCGTGTACCGGCCATACCCGTCCGCGCCCAGGAGCTCGTCGAATTCGGGGACCTGCTCGCCGATGACCCGTGTCCGCAGCACGACGTAGCGGACCTCGCGGTCGTCGAGCAGGTTCAGCGCGCTCGGGCGCGGGAAGCCGTTGAGCACGGCGACGACGTTCTCGAAGCCTTCGGGGGCGTAGCCGCTGTAGCCGTTCACGCGGTTCTTGTCGTCGGCCAGCGACGCCAGCTGGCGCGGCGACTCGAGATAGGGCCACGCAGTCCCGTCGCCGGGTCCACGGATCGGCAGTTCGACGACCACACCGTCGGGCCGGCGAGCGAGGAAGCGGTAGACCGCCTCGTCGGTCGCGGTGTCGGGCACCCGGACGTACGGGAGCGAGATCGCGGTCTCGGCGATCACCAGGCCGCAGAGCACGGCGAGCACGAGCGCCGCCGTCGCACGCCGGTTGGTGCGCCGCAACAACGCGGCGATGCCGAAGGCGGCACAGATCGCGAGCGCACACACCCCGATCACCGCGAACCGGCTCGTCGCCCGGATCCCGCTGAACCCCGGCACGTGATCGCGCATGTACTTGAACGGGAACGAGACCGTGGCGCCGGCGATCGTGACCTCGTCGCCGAACGACAGGATCACACCGACCAGGCCTCCACCCAGGATCAACATCGCCACCCGGCTGCGCCAACGGGCGTCGACCGCCGGCGGCCCGTCAACCGCGGTCGAGGGGGTCGGACTCCGCCGTCTGCGGAGCGCGCGCACCATGACCACTACGCCCAGCAGCGCGAATCCGACCATCACGATGCCAGGGAAGAGGCGGTTCTCGACGGTGCGGTCGAAGGCGTGCTGCTCGAACGGCCACACCTCGGTGAGGAGGTAGTTGTCCTGGTCGGGTGAGAGGAAGTCGCTCGGGTGCGCGGCGACGATCGGGTCGAAGGCGCGCTGGAAGTACGAATCGTCCTGGAGCCGCAGGTATTGGATCGCGACCGGAACCGTGACCGCCGCCGCCACCGCCGTGCCGGCGACGAGCCCGCGCAGGAACGCCCACACCGGCTTCGGCCGGTACCAGATCAGGTAGCCGACGACGATCACCGGCAACGCGCAGGCGATCATCAGCCCGTAGTACGTGGCGCTCGTCGTGAGAGCGGCGAGTGCGAGCCCGACCCCGACGCCGAA
Organism: Acidimicrobiia bacterium; assembly: GCA_031177445.1. Taxonomy (GTDB): domain Bacteria; phylum Actinomycetota; class Acidimicrobiia; order IMCC26256; family JACDBD01; genus JAPSGP01. The sequence goes on along the minus strand of JAPSGP010000148.1, from coordinate 3,909 downwards.
CCGGAGCTGCCACGTCTCGAGATACCGCACCACCAGGAGGATCGTGAGCGGGACGAGGAAGCCCGTGAGCGCGAGCTGGTAGTGCGCGATGTGCGACAGCAGTGGCGCGGAGAAGGCGAACGCGAGCGCGGCGACCACCGAGGCCGGCCACGAACGTGTGAGCCGCAGCGCGAGCAGGTACATGAACCACAACGACGCGGTCTGCGCGGCGAGTGTCAGCAGGTTCAGGCCGAGCGTCTGTCCGAACAGCGCCTGCAGTGGCCAGCCGGCGATCGCGATCGACACCATCGAGTCGCTGTAGGCGAGCGTGTTCTGCTCGGGGAAGAACATGCTCGTGTTCCAGATCGTGTCCCAGCCGTGCGGGATGGCGTGCTGCACCCACCTCAGGATCCAGAGGATCAAGAGCGGATCGCCGCTGTTCCCGATGATGTGCGAGTCGAGCTTGCCGACCCTGCGGAAGGTCATCAGGAACGCGACAACGGCAAAGACCGGTAGCAGAACGTAGGCGGGCGGCCGCGGCGCGACCCGCGGTGGTCGGCGGCCGACAGGAGCGGTGACCGGGCCCTGCTCGAGCGTACGAGTGCTCACTGCCCGCGGACCCACTCCGAGACGACGACTGGGAACGATCGCTCGCCCACCGTATAGCGCACCCACTCGTCGTTCTCGACACCATAGAAGGAGACGTCGCCACTCCAGTACCCCGCCATGAGGCCCAGTGTCATGACGATCGCGATCCCGCAGGCGACGATGGCGGCCGCGCGCCATCCACGATCGAGACGGTCGAGTGAGACTGACAGCACCACGGCGAACACCGGTGCGAGCTCGACGAATCCGCGGTGACCGAAGCTGCCGCCGAGGTGCCAGTCGTGCCACGCGCCGTAGAGCGCGACGAGCGGCATGGTGAGGCCTACGAGCAATGCGAGGCCCGACCAGTTCCGGGCGAGCAGTGCCGCGAGCAGCACGACGAGGACGACCGGATACCAGGTCACGAAGCCCTGCTCGAGGCTGGCGAGCACGTCCAGTTGCTTGAACCGGTCGATCAGAAAGGGCTCGTCGCCGTAGGACGAAAGCGTCCACGTCCCGCGCATGAAGCGGTTGTACGCGATCTGGCCCGCAACCGCCACCGCCGTGGCCGCGCCCGCACCAACGAGCATCGCGACCAGACGGGGCCGCAGGAAGTTGCCCCGCGCTCGAACGACGACGGCGGCCGCGACCGGGAGGACCGCGAGCACGAGCACCGACGTCAAGCGGATGGAGATCAGGAGACCGGAGAGCACGAAGGCCACGAGCCCGTCTCGAAGCGTCGAGCGCCGGTCGTCAGGTCGGTCCACCGATGCTGCCACGAGCCGTCGGACACCAAAGACGACCAAGACCGCCACGACCGCAGCCGAATAGACATGTGTGAACGATCCGTCGAACGTCGCGTAGTGGAAGAGTCCGGTTCCGAACGCGACCGCGACCGCAGCGAGATTGGCGACCAATGCCCGGACGCCGAGGAGCATCGCTGCGATCACCATCCCGGCGACCGCAACGGCACCGGCGATGATCGACAGCACCTCGCTGGCGATGTCCTCGGACGAGCTCCGGAGCTCGCCGCCGTTGAGAGCAGCGATCGGCCCCATCACGGGGAACCGCAGCAGCGCCAGTCCCGGGGCGTACTTGTTCGGACACCGATGCGTGTTGCGGTCGCGCGTGGTCGCGCCGACTGCGGCCAGCTCCGGGTACTCGCAGAAGCTGAGGTGGCGATCGAGGATCGCACGAGTCCACGCGTGATACCCGAGACCGTCGGAGCGGATGACGGGTTCGTTCTCGTAGGGGTGATTGACAGCCACCGCGGTGGCAACACCGACGAACAGCAGAACGGCCCAGTGCCGCGCGAGCACGGCGAACACCGACCCGAGCCTCACCGAAGGAGCGACTTCAGGAACACCAGGTAGCGGTCGACGAGCGCGGGCCACGTGAACCGTGTGCGGGTGTAGCGCTCCCCCGCGACAGCGAGCTCGGCTCGCAGATCTGCGGAGCCCACGACGCGCGTGAGTGCAACTTCGAACTCCTCGTAGTCGCGGAACCACAGTCCGCCACCCGAGCGCTCACAGTGTTCACGGGTCGCCGCACTGGATGCGTTGGTGATGACCGGGACTCCCGCCACCCAGGCCTCGAGGATGACGAGCCCGAACGATTCGAACGGCGATGGTGAGACCAGCGCAATGGCCCCGCGCAGCAGGCCCCACTTCGTGGCGTCGTCGACTCGTCCAGCGACGACGATGTCCGGATGGGCGGGTGGAGCATCGGCGACCGGCCCCGCGTATACGAGCGCAAGCGAACCCGGGTGTCGCTCCTTGTACTTGGCGAACGCATGCGCCAAGGCGTTGGTGCCCTTTGCGCCCTCCACCCGGCCGAGGGCGAGAATGTATGGGCGGTCACCCACGCCCACGCCGGAGCGGGCGGCATCAGGCTCGCCGGGCTGGGACTCGACGCCGAGTCCGAGCACGATCTGCGGTGTCCGCGCGACGGGAAAGCGGCTCCACACCAGTCGTTGTTCGGCGTGCGTATAGAAAACGAGCGCGCGCACACCGGTGAAGGCAGCCCGATACATGGGCAGCCGCAACGGTGGCTCGTCGTGGGCCGCCGGGTGCAGCACGGCCCGGTCCCCGACCACGGCGGTTCCACACACCGTCGGATGGAAGAGGTAGGGCGTGAACTCGATCAGGTCGGCATCCGACGCACGAACCGCGTCGATCAGCGCAGGTGACACCGGGCCCTGGAGCTCGAGCCAGCGTGCTTCCTCCGCCGCGGGTGCGATCTCGGGTCGAGCAAGAAGAGCCGCGGAAACGCGTTCGAAGTCCGGAGCTCGGCCTGACGCCGGGAATCGGCTGACTGTGACGCCGCGCAGCATCTCGTCCCCAGCGGGGTATTCGCTCGCCCACGTCCTCGAGTCGACGGCGCAGGTCGTCAGGACCTCGACGTCGATATCGTCCCGGGAGGCGAGCCGCTCGGCCAGCATGCGCGCTGCAAGCTCCGCTCCACCGACGACCTCGTCACCGTAGCGAGGCAGGACGAAGGCGAGCTTCACGGGCTTCCGCTCACGCCATGAGCCGCGAGGACGTCGAGCAGCCGCCGGCGCGTCCGGTGGAGCTCGAAGTCCTGGAGGCGGGTTCGACCAGCGGTCACCAACCGGCGCCGAAAGGCGTCGCCGCTGCACACGGCATGGATTGCGGCTGCGAACTCCGAGGGTGATCTCGACGGCAGCAGCACGCCCGCATCGCCGACCGTTTCGGGGACCGCCGCCGCGGCCACCGCCACGATGGGGACGTCGTGATGCATCGCTTCGAGCAGCGGGACACAGAACCCCTCGTGCTCCGAGGCCGAAACGAAGACGTCGGCGTGGCGGTAGTACGCGCTCAGCTCGGCCGGGGTGACCTGGCCCGCGAGCTCGACGGCGTCGCCCACGCCGGCTTCGTTCGCGAACGACTGCAACGCCGCCACGTAGCCGCCCGAAGCAAACCCGCCGACGATTCGCAGTCTCGCTCGCGGGTCGTAGCCGCGTCGATAGGCGACGAACGCCTTGATGAGATTGTGTTGACACTTGTTGGGCATGACGCGGCCGACGAAGAGGAGATCGGCGCCCCCACGTTCGCGATCGCGCTGGAGGCGCTGGGCCGTGGCGACGTCGTCTTCACGTTCGAACGAATCGAGGTCGAGCAGGATCGGGACGATCTCGACCCGGCGATACCCGCAGGCCCGTAGGTCGTCGAGATTGAACGACGAGACCGCGAGCGCGAAGTCCACGTCGAACGCCAGCTCGAGCAGTTGGCGCCGACCCCACCGCAGGCCGGGAAGGATCTCGGGCGCCCATCCGGCCAGCATCTCGGGAGGGGTGAGGTTGTGTGGTAGAGCGCCTTGCGTTCT
>JAPSGP010000025.1 GCA_031177445.1 Acidimicrobiia bacterium | reverse complement strand
TGCTCCATCATCGGCCGGTTGACCAGCGGGATCATCGGCTTGGGCTGGTTGCTGGTGAGCGGCCGAAGCCGCGTGCCCTCACCACCGGCCAGGATCACCGCTTTCATACCGCCATTCTCCCCTCTCCTAGCCCTCGTCGGCGGCGGTCGGCAGAACCGCCGCCTCCCCATATCGGCTCGCTTGCGCTCGCCGAGAGGCCCGGCCGTCGCGGAGGGCCGCCCGCGCCTGCGGGATATAGGTCAGGGCGGCGTAGTAGCTGAGCACCAGGCCACCGATGGTGAACACCCAGGTCGCGAACACCAGCAGGTCGCGTCCGACCGAATCGGACAGCGCGTCGACCAGCAGGAACCCGGGCAGGGCGAACATCAGCGCCAGGGTGCCCGCCTTCCCGGCCCACTGCACGTCGAGGCGACGGGCGCCGACGGCGGCGAGAACGAGCACCGCGACGCTGATCGCGGCCTCACGGGCGAGCACCACGATGCCGACCCACAGCGGCAGGCTCCCGTCGACGAGCAGGCCCACGCCGGCGGCGACGAGCAGGACCCGATCGGCCGTCGGGTCGAGCACCTTGCCCACGTCACTGCCTTGATCGAAATGTCGGGCGATCCAACCGTCGACCCAGTCGCTGGCGCCCAGGAATGCGAGCAGGACCGCAGCGGCGACACGGTCGTCGCTGCCGAGCAACAACCAGAGGAACCACGGGACGCACGCCAGCCGGACGAGCGAGATTAGGTTCGGGATGGTCGCGATTCGGTTCGCTCCCTTCTCCGTTCCTGCTCCCGTTCCCGACGCCGCACCGGTCATCGATTCCAGCGTAGGGTCACAGCCGCACTGGCCTGCGGCTCACGAATCGCATTCGTATTGCACACTCACCCGCTGTCGAGCCAGTCCGAGCATCTCGTCGAGCACCGCTCGATGCCCGGGATGCTGCTGGTACGCACGCCAGCCCTCGGCATCATCGAAGTCAGCGACGACCGCGAAGTCGAGGCTTCCTTCCCGGATCCCGACGTCCCGCCCGAAGCTGTAGCTGCGGATCTCGGGGATCTGCTCCGGGAGCGCCGCCAGCATCGCCTCGACCCGCCGGATGTCGGCCGGGCCGGTGTCGTCGTTCCACGCGAAGCAGGCGACGTGGCGCAGCGTCATAAGAGGCCGCCGTATGCGCCGCCATCGACGGGTATGGCGGTCCCGGTGAGGTAGCGGGCGTGTTCGGAGCACAGGAACGCGACCACGGCGCCGAAGTCGGCGGCCGACCCGATCGTTCCGGCGGGAATGGCACTGGTGTCGGGCTCGCCGAGGGCGCGCACGCGGTCCGTGTCGTGCAGCCCGGGCTGCAGCGAGTTCACGGTGACTCCGTCTGCCGCAACCTCGCCGGCCAGGGTCTTGAGAAAGCCGGTCGCACCGGCGCGCGCGGTGTTCGACAGGATCAGGTACGGGATCGGCTGACGTACGGCGATCGACGTGATCGCCACCACGCGGCCCCACCCCTGCGCCCGCATGCCGGGGACGGCGGCGTCGCACATCGCGATCACCGACAGGCAGTTGAGCTCGATCGCGGCGAGATAGTCCTCCACGTCGAGCGTCCCGAATGTGCCCGGCGGCGGGCCTCCCGCGTTCGTGACCAGGATGTCGATACCGCCCAACGCCGCCTGTGCTTGTTCCACGAAGCCGCGGGCGCCGCCGACCGACCCGACGTCGGCCGCGATCGGGACGGCATCGTCGCCGAGCAGCCGCGCGGCGGCTTCTACCCGCTCGCGATCGCGTGCACAGATCGCCACCCGGACGCCGGCGGCGGCGAGCGCGGTGGCGGCGCCGAATCCGAGTCCACGGCTGGCGGCGGCCACGGCGGCGCGCCGACCGGCGATCCCGAGATCCATCGCGTGCTGCCTCCGGTTCAGCCGTGAATGGGACCGCTGGCGTCGCGCAGCGAGGGCGCGGCGTGGCCCGTGCGCAGGGCGATGATCTCCGCACAGATGGCGATGGCGGTCTCCTCCGGCGTGCGCGCGCCGATGTCGAGGCCGATGGGCGCCATGATGCGCTCCAGCCCGCGGTCGTCGACCCCCGCTTCCCGGAGCCGGCGCACTCGATCCTCGTGCGTGCGCCGCGATCCCATCGCACCCAGGTAGCCGGCCGCCGTGCCCAGTGCGGCCACGAGCGCGGGGATGTCGAACTTGTGGTCGTGGGTGAGCACGCACACCGCGTCGCGAGGCCCGAGCTCCTCGCCCACCTTCGCCAGATACCGCTCGGGCCAGTCGTTCACGACCTCGTCGGCCGTCGGGAATCGCTGCGGTGTGGCGAACACCGCCCGCGCGTCGCACACTGTGACTCGATAGCCGAGCAGCTTGCCCGCCCGCGCGAGCGCGGCGGTGAAGTCGACCGCGCCGAAGATGATCATGCGTGGCAGCGGCGCGAACGACTCGATGAACACCGCGACCTCTGACGCGCGGGCCTCACCGTGCCGGCCGTAGTGCCGCGTGGACGTGAGGCCGGATTCCAGCTCTCCGAGCGCGTCGCGGGCCACGACCCGATCGAGGTCGGGATCGCCGAGAGATCCGACCGGGGGCACCCCCGGGCGTACGAGCAGCTTCGCGCCGATCGCCGGGCCCTCGACGACGGTGGCGAGCGCGACCGCGGCTTCGGCGCGCAGGGCGTCGCGCAGCGTCTCGTAGATCGCGCTCACCAGTCGAGGGGCTCCACGAACAAGTGGACCGTCCCTCCGCACGTCAAGCCGACCGCGAACGCCTCGTCGTCGGAGTAGCCGAACGTGACGACGCCGCGCTCGTGCTCGCCGTCGAGCACGGCCAGAGCCTCGGTGACGACCGCGCCCTCGACGCATCCGCCGGAGACCGACCCCGCGACCTCGCCGGCGTCGTTCACCGCCATGGTCGCTCCCGGGTCACGGGGGGCGGACCCGTCGACGCCGACGACGCGTGCGATGGCCACGCGGTGACCCGCAGCCCGCCACCGCTCGATGTCGTCCAGGACTTCCCTCACGAGAGCCCCCTCATCGGGCGATCACCTCGGCAAGCGCCTCGAGCGAGGCGAGTGAGTGGCCGTCGACGAACTCGTCGACGTACGGCAGCGCCGCCGCCATTCCTCGGGCAGTCGGGGCAAACCCCGGTGAGGCCTTCAGCGGGTTCACCCACACCACGCGATAGGCCACGCGACCGAGCCGGGCCATCTGCTCGGCCAGCTCATCCGGGTCACCGCGATCCCAGCCGTCCGACATGATGACCACCACGGCGCCGCGCGCCACACCGCGCTGCCCGAAGCGGTCGTTGAAGGTGCGCAGCCCTTCGCCCAGCCGGGTCCCGCCGGACCAGTCGGCGACGGCGGCGCTCACCGCCTGCAGTGCGGCATCGGGGTCCCGGGACGACAGCTCGCGGGTGATGCGCGTCAGCCGTGTGCCGAGGGCGAACGCCTCGACCCGTCCCCGACCCACCACGGCCGCGTGCAGGAACCGCAACAGGCCGCGCGCGTACGGTTCCATCGATCCACTCACGTCGCACAGCAGCACGATCCGCCGCGGGCGATGGGCAGGAACGAGGAACGAGCGACTGATCGGCTCACGGCCGGTGCGCAGCGATCGCCGGATCGTTCGGCGCAGGTCGGGATGGCCGTGGGCGCGGCGTCGCCGTGCCGGCTCCAGCCGGCGGCTGCGTCGCAGCGCGCCCACCAGGCGGAGATCGGACATCAGACGTCGCGCCTCCTCGTACTCGGCGCTGGTGTAGAGCGCGAAGTCGCGATGCCGGAGGACCTCGACCGGGCTCCAGCGCACCGTGACCACCGGCCCGATGGCCTCGTCGGATGCGGGCGGCTCCTCGCTGGGGGCATCGGGTACGTCGACGCCCACCTCGGTGGTCGCCTCTCCCGCGCTCGCCTTGGCTCCCCCGCCGCCGCGAGCAAGCCAGAAGGCGGCGAACGCTTCGTCGTACGCGCCGATGTCCTCCGGCCGGCGCACGAGTGTCGCCCGGCCGGCCCAGTATGTGGTGTTCTCATCCTGCAGGCCCACCGCCGCCAGGGCCTGGGCATAGAGGACGGTGTTGCCGGCGCTGACCTCCAGGCCGCCGCCCCGCAGCACACGAGCGAACCCGACCGCCAGCCGCTCGGCCCGGTCGCGGGTGGGGGCGTCGCGCACGGCCTCACGCACTGCGTTCCAGCGCGACACGTACGACGTTGCCGAGCCCGTCGGCGCGCACGCGCTCCTGGTCCTCGCGGTACTTGAGGATCGTCCCCAGGGTGGCGTCGACGGCGTCCTCGTCGATTGTCGTGAGCCCGAGCGCGGCGAGCGCGTGTGACCAGTCGATGGTCTCGGCGACCCCAGGGGGCTTGTACAGCTCGAGCCCGCGCACTGCTTCGATCGCGGCCGCGACCTGGCGCGCCAGTGCCTCGGGGACCTCGGGGGCGCGCAGCCGCACGATCGCCAGCTCGCGCTCGAAGTCGGGATGCGCGATCCAGTGGTACAGGCAGCGACGCTTCAGCGCGTCGTGCACGTCGCGGGTTCGGTTCGAGGTGAGTATCGCAACCGGTGGGACCTCGGCTCGGAACGTCCCGAGCTCGGGAACCGTGACGGTGTAGTCGGACAGGATCTCGAGCAGAAACGCCTCGAACTCGTCGTCGGAGCGGTCGACCTCGTCGACGAGCAGGACGGGCGGCACCTCGGCGCGGTAGTCGATGGCGCGCAGCAGCGCACGGCGGACGAGGAACCGATCCGAGTACAGCTCGTCTTCGACGACCTCGGCGCCGCTGGCCTCGACCGCGCGCAGGTGCAACAGCTGGCGCGAGTAGTCCCATTCGTACACGGCCTGGGCGACGTCGATGCCCTCGTAGCACTGGAGACGAAGCAGCTCGCCACCGGTCCAGCGAGCCAGGACCTTGGCCACCTCGGTCTTCCCGACCCCGGCTTCGCCCTCGAGGAGCAGCGGCCGCTGGAGCGTGAGGGCGAGGAAGATCGCGCTCGCCAATCCCTCGTCGGCCAGGTAGTCGTGGGCGGCGAGACCGGCGCGCACGTCGGCTACGGAGTCGGCGACGAAGCCTGCCATGGCGAGAAGCGTAATGGTCCTGGTCAGAGGCCTAGCGCGGCGCCTTCGGCCCGCCGGTCGGTTGCGACGGCGTATCCCGACGAAGTACGCGCGATCGCGTGGGCGTGGCCCATGTCGGGGTCTCCCCAGCCCGCACGATCGAGCGCGTGGCCGCGCCCCGTCAGCGCCTCGAACCAGTCTGCGCCGAAGCCCGGTTCTGCCCGGATTCGCCACGTGCCGGGGTCGATCCGCCATCGCGCGCCGTCGAGCGCGTCCTGCGGGTCGGCGCCGTCGTCAACGATGCGGGCGAGGAGCTGCACCTGGACTTGCGCCTGAGCGTCCGCGCCCATCGTCCCGAAGACCAGCTGCGGTGCTCCGTCGCGCAGCCCCATCGCCGGGATGAGCGTGTGCATCGGCAGCTTGGAGGGCGCGAGCGCGTTCACTCGGGCCGGGTCGAGCGAGAACGACGAGCCCCGGTTGTTGAGGTTGATGCCCCATGCGGGGACGCGCACGCCCGAGCCGAAGGCGAGGAAGTTCGACTGGATGAGGCTCACGAGGAGCCCGTCGGCGTCGGCGAAGCACAAGTAAGCGGTGCCGCCGAGCTGCGCGAGGCCCGCCTCCGGTGCCTTGGCCAGTCGCGGATCGATGGTCGCACGGAGACGGTCGATCCACCTGTCGTCGAGGAGCTCGCCGGCGTGCACGCGCATCGCATCGGGATCGGTGACGTGCTCGTCCCGGTCGGCGAGGGCGAGCTTTAGGGCTTCGATCAGGAGGTGATGGCGCTCGACGCCGTCGACTGGCAGCACGCAGCCGTCGAGGATGCGCAGCGCTTCGAGCGCGGTCACGCCCTGGGTGGGCGGCGGGAGCTCGGCGATCTCGAGATCGCGATAGCGAGCGACCAGCGGACGGGCCCACCGCCCCTCGTGGGCGGCGAGATCCCCCGCCGTGAGCGTCCCCGAGGTCGAGGCCTCGATCGCGTCCGCAATCGGGCCCTCGTAGTACGCGGCCGGCCCGTCACGCGCCAACAGCTCGATCGCGGCCGCGAGCTCGGGCTGGCGAAGCACGTCGCCGGCGTGCAGCCCCCGGTATGCCTCGAGGAGTACGTCGAAGCCCTCGTAGAGCAAACAGGACCATTCGATGGATTGGGCGCCGCGCTCGGTCAGTTCGAACCCGTCGCGGGCGAAGCGAATCGCGAGCTCGGCGAGCTCGCCGAACGATCGGCTTCCCCAGCGGTCGAGCAGGTCGAACCAGCCCGCGATCGCCCCCGGCACGGTGACGGTGTGAGGGCCGAGGGCGGGCATCCGATCACGGTCGGTGTCGTCAGTGGTGCCGCCGTCGATGTCGACGTCGGTGTCGACGTCGGCGCGCACCGCGTCGATGCTGGCGGCTGCGGGCGAACGTCCGGAGCCGAGATAGCCGTGGAGCTCGCCATCCCAGACGATGGCGAACAGGTCACCCCCGTACCCGCAGAAGTACGGAGCTACGACGCCGAGCGCCAGGTTCGACGCGACCGCCGCATCGACCGCGTTCCCGCCACGCGCGAGCGTCGCCAAGCCCGCGGCGGAGGCGAGGTAGTGCGGTGTCGCCACTCCGCACCGTGGGAACCGCTTGGCGGACACCGGCCGAGACGAAGCGATCACTCGACGGAGGACTCCGTTGCGCTGGTCCGGAAGGTGACATCGATGTCCTCCTCGGGCAGCCGCTCCCGCGCCTTCGCTTCGTCGCGCATCGCGCGCTGATCGGGGCCGGTGAGGGGTGGGCGCACGAGGCTGCGGGGCCAGAGGCGCTTGGCGAGCACCACGTTCAGCTCGGCGGTGTAGATCGCGATCACCGCCGCCAGATAGAGCCACCAGATGAGTCCCAGCACGATGGCGAAGAAGCCGTAGACCTCGCTGGTGTCGCGGAGCTGGCGTGAGATCAGGTAGGTCCCGAGCAACTGGAGGAACGTCCAGGCGAAGCCCGCGAGCACCGCCCCCGGGATCAGCCGGCGAGTGGCGACCTGGCGAGGCGTGAGGATCCGGAACGCGCCGATGTAGAGGCCAGCGTTCAAGCCCATCGTGACGAGGAGGTTCAGCAGCGCGAGCGCGCCGGCGGCCTCGACGGTCCCGAAGCTGGCGTACAGCGAGGTCGCGATCACGCCACCTGCAAGCACGAGGTACAACAGCACGCCCCGCCCCAACCGAGGGAAGAAGCCGGGTCGGTCCCTTTCGGGTACCGCCCAGACCTCCGCCATCGCGTGCTGGGCCGACTGGGTCACACCCATGGCACCCCACATCGACGCCGCGAGACCGATGCCGAGCGCGAGGCCGTTGCCCTCGAGCGCGGTGACGTTGTTCTTCAGCTGGTTGCCGATGACCGGGAAGTCGGCCAGGGCGGAGTCGATGAGATCGCGCTGTAGCTCCTCGTTGTCGTGGAGCACGAACCCGAGGCCCGTGACGAGCACGAGAAGCAGCGGGAACAGCGAGACGAAGCCGTAGTACGCGAGCTGGGCCGCGAGGGCGCCCCCTCGGTCGTCCCCGTACTTCTTGACCACTCCGAAGAGGAAGCCCAGGAGGCGGCGCTTCTGCTGCACCCGGTCCGCGCCGCGTATCACGCGCTCGACCGGGTTCATGGCATAGCTGTCTACCGCGTCCCGCGGCCCGCGGGGCGGTCTTCACGGGCTTCTTCTTCGAGCTCGACTTCCTCGCCCTCCTCCGAGCGCTCTTCTTCCATGAGCTCGAGCTCGAATGTCTCACGCCTCGTCTGCTGATCGGGGTTCTGCTCGACAGCTTCCTCGGCGAGCTCCTCGACGGGCTCGTCGGGAGGATGCGGTTTCTCGGTCATCGTGGTGCCCCCTGGCTCATTCGGATTCGGGTCCGCGGTGATCGACGAGCCGATCGGCCGGCGACTCCCCCGACCAGACCGGTTCGAAGGTCCAGTCGGGTTGCTTGTCGCGATGGAGCGCTTCGAGCGTGGCGCGGCCGTCCTCGAGCTCGACGATCGGCGCGACGAGATCGGACGGGACCGGGTCCGAGCGCCCCTCGACGTGACCGGCGAGGTCGTCGCCGAACTCGTCGAGGATGCTCCGCAGCACGACGGGATACTGGTACGCAAGGTTGCAGCGGGCGCTGTCGGTGACCGTTTGGAGCCGGCTCCGAATCTCCTCGAGCGTGCCCTCGTCGGCGTCCGATTGGCACAGACGCGCCAAGGACTCGGAGAGCGCGAGCCCGTCCTGCTTGCACGGCGTGCACTGCCCGCACGACTCGACCGCCAGGAACCGCGCCACTCCGGCCGCCAACGATGCGAAGTCCGTACTGTCGTCGAGCGCGATGAACGCGCCGCATCCGAGCCCCGCACCGATCTGCTCCATTGCCTCGTACGACACCGGCGTCCGGAGCTGTGATCCGAGGATGAGCGGATTGGAGACGCCGCTCATCACCGCCCGGATGTGCCCTCCAGAGCGTGGTCCGCCCGCGATCGACTCGATCACGTCGAGCAGTGGCGTGCCCATCGCCACTTCCCCGACGGATTCGACGACGACCGCGCCCGTGATCGTGCACAGGACGGTCCCCGGAGACGCGTCGGTGCCGACGGCGCGGAACCACTCGACGCCTTCGGAGACGATGCCGGTTACGTTCGCGATCGTCTCGACGTTGTTCACCAGCGTCGGCGGCGCGATCGTCTCCTCCGTCGGTCCCGCGAGCTCGACTCCCGCAGCCGACGTGCTGTCAGTGCCGAAGTCGATCACCTGCTCGGCGGCCTCCTGGACCGACTCGTCCACGACTTCCTCGACTCCGCGCCGGAAGGGCGGTGCGATGCGCGGCAGCGGCTCGCGACCGTCGAGCACCTCGAGCAACCCCGTCTCCTCGCCGAAGAGGTACTCCTCCGGCCCGGCGAACAGTTGGAGGTCGACGTCATCGAGCCACCCGTCGTCGCGCAACTCGTCGATCGCGGTGGCGAGCCTCGTCCGTTCGGTCGCGAACGATCGGCGCACCGCGACCACGACGGTGTCGGCACCCACCGCGTGCGCCGCGATCAGAGCCCCCTCGAGCACGACATACGGGTTGGAACGCATCAGCGCACGGTCCTTGAACGACCCGGGCTCGCCCTCGGCTCCGTTGATCACCACGGTCGGCGGCGCGACGGCACCGGTCTGGTACCGGCACACGGTGCGCCACTTGCGCCCGGTGGGGAAGCCGGCCCCGCCTCTGCCCCGCAGCCCTGATGCCTCGATGTCGCCGATCAGCTCGATCGGGGATCGGGCGCGCGCGACTCGCAGCGCCCGGCTGCCACCCTGCTCGAGGTAGTGGCGAAGGTCGGCGACAGGTTCGGACGGGAGCACCCGCTCGACCCTGCCGGTCCGAGGAGGGCTACTTACGCGAGTCGACGGCACGCTGCAGCTGAGCCTTGGTCATCCGGGAGCGCCCGCGGATGTTGTACTTCTTGGCCTCGTTGTACAGCTGTTCGCGAGTGCGGCCCTTCGGCCCCCTCGTGCCCGACCGTCGCCCGCCACGTCGACCAGGGGACTCACCCCGCAGCGAAGTGCGTGACCGCGTTCGGGACTCCCCGGAGCGGGCGCGCTCCTTCTGGACGGTGCGGGCCGCGATCTCCTCTGCGCGTCGCGTCGAAGCGCCGCGCTGGCGCGCGCTCGACTTCACGTGCTCGTACTGGCGTGCTCGTTTCGTTCCCTTCCTGACTCCACGTGGTGGCATCGCTCAGCCCTCCTTTGCGTCCCGTTCGAGACGCCCACCTCGTTGACCTGCATGGTTCCCCGAAACGGGTCGGATTACGCCTCTGTGCAATGCGGGTACTCACCTTCGCGGCACGGACGTTCGAGGCACGGACGCTCACCGTGCACGGTCCACTGAAGGGAGAACCAATGGAAGGCAAGGCCGACGAGTTGAAGGGCCGGGCAAAGGAAGCGGCGGGCGATCTCGCCGACAGTGATCGCCTGCAGCGCGAGGGCAAAGCCGATCAGGCGGCCGGCAAGCTCAAGCAGGCGTTCGAGGACGCCAAGGACAAGGCGGAGGAGCTGGTCGACAAGGTGAAGGACAAGATCGATCGCAAGTGAGTCGCCGGTCCGCGCCCGGCGACTCCCGACCGGGGGGCGGGAGCGCTGGGGCGCGTCATCGCTGCCCGAGCTGCCCGAGGTGCGACAGCAACAGCGTGTTCAGCGCATCTGGCGCGTGCTCCGGCACCCAATGGCCGACACCGGCGAGCACCTCGAACCGGTACGGCCCGGCGACGTAGGCAGCGGTCTCGTCGGCCGCCACCCGTCCCAGGGCCGGATCTTCCGTGCTCCAACAGTAGAGCGTCGGGGTGGTGATGTCGCCCATGCGGTCGATCACGGCCCGGTCGAGCGCCCGGTACCAGTTCAACGCCGCGGTCATCGCGTGGGGCTGGGTCAGCACGCGTACGTAGTCGTCGATGTCGTCGAGCCCGCCGAGCGTCTTCCTGAGCCCGGCGGCGTCGTCGTCGAGGAAGAACGGCTCGGCGTCGGCCGAGCGGAAGAAGAGCATGTAACTCGACTTCTCCCGCTGTTCGCCGCCTTCGAGGATCGATCGCGCGACCGCGCGTGGGTGTGGCGTCGAGACCACGCTGAGCGTGTGCAGGCGATCGGTATGGCGCGCCGCCGTGTGCCAAGCAACCATGCCGCCGAAGTCGTGACCGACGAGGTGGACGCGGGCCGCGCCGAGTGCGTCAGCCATACCGATCGTGTCCTCGACGAGACGCTCGGGGTGGTACGCCGCGATCTCGGGAGGACGTGCCCGTGGTGAGTACCCGCGCTGGTCGGGCGCGACCGCGCGATAGCCGGCCGCCGCCAGTGCCTCCAGCTGATGCCGCCACGCGTACGAGGTCTGGGGGAACCCGTGGAGGAGCAGGACGACCTCGCCGTCGGCTGGGCCCGCCGTCCGGACGTCGAACTCGAGATCTCCGACGCCGAGGTTGATGCGCTCCACCACCTCCATGAGGAATCAGAGGAGGGTGACCGGTGCGTGGGCCGTGAGCATGCCCGTATTGACCACGGTTGCGTATGCGCCGACGTTCTGATCGGCCTCCCGGACGATCGTTCGCAGCACCCGCCGATCCTCCGGGACGTCGGCGAAGCCGCGTGTCACCATGACACAGCGCGGGCACGCGGCCGCGAGCTCGAGCTCGACGGCGCCAACCTGAAGGCGCCGGCCGACCCAGTCCTGTTCGGGGAACTCGGTGTCGACGTCGTCGTCCACCGCGACCACGATGTTCGGCCGGAAGCGACGAACGTCGAACTCCGCGCCCGGCTCGCGCCGGCCGAGCGTCGCGAGCGAGCGGTCGGTGACCAGGAGGAGCGGAAAGGCGTCGAAGTACGTTCCCGGCGGCGACTCGTACTCGATGAGGACGTCCAAGGGCATCCCTTCGAAGCTCGGAAGGGGCTCGTCCTGCTCGCGACCGAAGATCGCGCGCAGCTCCTTGTCCGTCTCCTCGTAGTCGGGCGGGCCGCGGCGGTAGTGCTCGAGCACGACCGGCGGCTGCAGCGGCCACAGGGTCACCGGGTGGTCGAGCGCCTTCGAGAGCTGGTCGTTCACATCTGGGTCGGTCGAGCGCACCGCGTCGCCGTCAGGAAGCCGGATCTCGATCGGTGGCGGAGGCAGGTCCTCGCCCGGCTCCTCGAGGTAGCGAGCGTGGAGTCGCATCAGGCCGCCGATCTTCTTCGCGCCCCGGATGCCGCCGCGCGCCTCGTCGCGCACCGCCCAGCCCCGGTCGCCGAGGACGCCGCGATCGCCGACTGGGAGCGCGGCGAACCGATCCCCCATCATCGACTTGGCCGGATAGCGCCACAGCGACTCGACGGTGCCAACCTGCATCTCCACACACCTCCCGGCTGGCCGGTGCCGATCGTACGCATGATCACGCGCGCGATGCCGTCCCGCGCGCCGCCGTCGGTAGCATCGCCCGTCTGTGACGACCCCTGGACGAGCGGGTCGACTCGTTCTCGGGGCGATGGTCCTCGGGGCGATCGCCCTCACGATGCTGCTCCCCCTTCCCGGCTCGGCCGCGTCGGCCCCGTCGGGCGGGGCCGGATCCGGGGGTGTCAAGCGGGTCCCGAGCTCCATCGATCGCACGGGTGGGACCGATGTCACGGACCAGCTGCAGCAGTTCATCGACTCGGTGCCCGACGGGCGCACGATCGTGTTCCCGCAGCAGGGGCGCTATCGCGTCGAAGGGACCCTGGCGCTGCGCGAGCGTCACCGCCTGACCTTCGAGGGCAACGGCTCGACGATCTTCGCGACGACCCAGGGGGAACAGAACCGCAGCCAGTGGACCATCCTCAGCTCGTCGCGACTGGTGTTCCGCGAGCTCCTCGTGCAGGGCGCCCATCCCGGCGGCGGGGTCGGCGACGACGCCTACCGGGAGGACCTGGCGTTCCAGCACGGTTTCAACATCCTCGGCGGCACCGGAATCGAGCTCGACCATGTCACGGTCACCGACGTGTGGGGCGACTTCGTGTACATGAGCGCGATCCGCGGCGGGGGCTGGTCCCGCAACATCTGGATCCACGACTCGACCTTCGCTCGCAACGGACGGCAGGGGATCTCGGTCACGGCGGGGCGCAACGTCGTGATCGAGCGGAACAGCATCGGTGACACTCGCCGATCCACGATCGACCTCGAGCCGAACTCCGCCAAGGGCGGGGCGAAACACGTCTTCGTCCTCAACAACCGGATCGGCCAAGGCCGGCTGCTCTTCGTCGCCTCGCACGGCAACGGTCCGGTGGACGACGTCGTGATCTCGAACAACGTGCTCAGCCGTGTGATGAGCATCAGCGTCAAGGCAGCCGCGGATCGCCGGGCCCGATGGTGGGTGATCGGCAACACCGCGTCGTCGGCGAGCGAGCGAGCCCCGATCTACTTCAACCGGGTCGACGGTGTGGTGGTCCGCGGCAACCTACAGCGTGTCACGGGCGAGGGCGCGGCCGGGGTCGGGCTCAAAGACGTGTGCGGCGCCGTGGTCGACAGCAACACCTTCCAGCCGAGCACGCTGCAGGCGACGGAGCCAACGGATCCGTGCGCGGAGTCCATGTCGCCGACACCACCCCGCCCACCGGCGATCCGCGGGCGCACCTGACCTCAGCGCCACCACGGGATCGTGGCGACCCGCTCCACTTGCTCGGCGGGCGTCGTGAGCTCGTCGGCGAGCGAATCGAGCTGCTGGATCCAATCGTCGGCCCAGAGTGCGCGCATGGCTCCCGGGCGAACCTGGGAATCGAGCGACCAGTCGCCGAGGCACTCGAGCGTCGCGGCCCGACGCGCGCCCTCGGGGCGCCGTGGCCGCGCAGCCCCGGGTGTCGAATCGAGTTGCCCGGCGATCGCTCGGAAGCGGTTGGCAACGGCGTGCCCGTCGGCAAGCGCGGCCGCTTGAGCCTGGGCACAACCGTGTGCGCCACCACTGGTGTCGGCGACCCACTCGAGCCACTCGCCGCCGACGCGCAGACGATCCGCCGCCATCAGCAGCGCCCCCCACGCCTCCGCGGGCACCGGCATCGAGCCCCCTTCGTCGAGGAGGTTGCCGAATGCGATCTCGGCGCGTTGCGCCGCGGCCAGTGCCGCTCGTTCGGGCGGCTCCTTGCCCGTAGCCGCCGGGTTCAGGAGCTCGTCCAGCGTGGCGTCGAGGTGATCTGACCCGCGGCGGAAGGCATCGGCCAGCGCTGCTCCGAGCACACCGCGTGCCCCTCGGGGCCAGAAGAGCATCCCGACCACGACGCTGATCGCCGCGCCGAGCGCGATGTCCTCCACTCGGACGACTGCGACCTCCAAGCCCTGCGGCTCGAGGATGTTGAACAGGTCGATCACGAACAGCGTGAAGGCCGCCTGCCCCAGCATGAAGCTCAATGCCGCCGGTGCGTAGGCGGCGAAGAAGGTGAGCACTGGGAGCGCGATCCACAACGGGGTGGGTCGCACATCGACCGAGACGAGGAAGCCGGCGCCGATCGCGAAACCGGCAATGGTGCCCACCAAGGCCTGCAGCGCGGTGCGCCCCGTGCCGAGCGCACTCGAGCGCAGGATGAGGAAGGTCGCCAGGATCACCCAGAACGCGTGCGAGACCCCGACCAATCCGCCGATCAACACCGCAAGTCCGACCCCGACGCCCGACCGCACGGCGTTGCGGAAGACGACGTCTCCCGGCCTCAGGTGCGCGGACGCGATCGTGAGGGTCCCTCGGGCCGTCGAGTCTTGCTCGAACTTGACGGGCGCGATCGCTTCCAGCGCCGCAGCCTCGACAGGAAGGCGCATCACGCGCGCGGTGTGAATGGCGATCGAACGCGTGCGCAGTGCGGCCATACGCAACGAGTGGCTCACGTTGAGCGCGACCAGCACACGATCGGCCGCCTGGCCGTCACCGAGAGTCGATTCCGTCCACGCGACGACCGCGTCGTGGTACTCGACTTGTGCTCGATCCAAGTTCGAAACCGGGATCGGGAACGCTCGTCCGTCGAGCGCGGCGGCGCACGAGGTCAAGGTGTCGCACACCGCATCGGTCAGTCTCGGGGCGACGTCTGGTGCTGCGATGGTCATCACGGGGGACAGCTCGTCCAGGAACGCGAGCAGGCGGTCGGTCTCCTGGACGAGACAGACCAGGGCTCGATTCCTCGATCCCGGTCCGAAGCTCCGCGCCGGCGACCCGAGCGCGGCGCCCCGAACCTTTGTCGCGTCGCCCCCCTGATCCGTCGCACGCGGGGCAAACCGAATTGCGACGAGTCGAGCGAGCGCTCGGATCCGGTTCGCCGTTTGCACGCGCATCTCGTTCCGCGGATGCGCGGGCCATAGCACGATCGCCGCGACCAGCGACACCGCTCCCCCGGCGAGCCAACCGATGAGCCGCGCCGGGATGTCGCCGGGATCACCCTCGAGCGTGGACGCGAGCGCGAACGAGAGGATCACGGGAGCGAGCGCGGGCGTGAACGCACCGCCGTACACGGTTGCGAACCGCGCCCCGAACCCGACGATGCCCATCCCGAGCCCGGCCAGGACCGCGTACGGGACGGTCAAGGTCCCGATCGCGACGAGCGCCGCGCCGACGACGGTCGAGATGGCGTAGGCAGCCGCCCGACGAGGCAGCGGGCCGAGGAAGTCGGCGAAACCGAGCAATGCGAACGAGCAGAATGCGGCGAAGGCAGCCGCCTGAGGACTGTCGAATCCGACCACGAAGACGGCGAAGATGGCCGGGAGCACGATCGCGGTTCGCAGCGCCCGCCGCAGGCTGACCAAGCCTGGATCTGCAGGTCGCCACCACGCGTTGGTCATGCGCGTCGGTCCTTGCCCCGCATCGTCGGGGAAGTACAGCGCCCCTCACACCGACTGCGCAATTGGCGACGACCGAGCATGATCGGCGCCCGTCGAGCTCCGGCACCGTTGAGCGGCGAGCACGCGCGGCTATGCAAGCAGGTAGCAGACTTCGGTCTCGAGGTCGGCGGGGTCCTCGTGCCAGTCGCCGTAGATCTCCCAACGGATTCCCGTGAGCGTGTGGCGGTGGGACAGGCACCACGCCTTCAACGCCACGTGCGCTTCGCCGAGCGCATCGTACGGACCGCGATGGACTGTGCTCGCGATCTCACCGGCGGGGAGCACCGACGGGACGACGCGGTCGGTCGGCTCGAACGGTCCGGTGACTTGTACGCCGACCTCGACGTTGGGTACGTCGTCCAGATAGAGCATCACGTTGTGCCCATCCTGTGTGGCGCCACCGGCGCGGACGACGGCGTAGACCTCGTCGAGCAGCTTGGGCCACAGGGTCGGATACTCAGTCCAGGTGGTTTTCGCCGCCACCACGGCCGTCGGACACTCGGTCGCCGTCTTCACCGTCACCGGGTAGAACGCCACGACCCCTGTGCTACTCCAGCAGTCTGACGAGATCCACTTCGCGACCGCCGCGGTGAGAGCTCTTCCCCCAGCGTGCTGTTGGGCGATGAGTTTCCGTCGACCACACGGTCAGAATTGCGAGCACCCGGATCAAATCTCGAACGAGAGAGGGCTCGCGATGTTTGCGAAGACCAAGGCATACAGCAGCTTTGCCGTCGACGATCTGCAGAAGGCACGGGAGTTCTACGGCGAGACCCTGGGAATCAACACGACCTTTCTCAACGCGCCCGATGGCTACCTGGTGAGCACCGCACACGACGTGGAGGAGGGCAATGGCCTGATGTGCCTCCACCTCGCCGGCAAGCGGGACACGGTGGTCTACGAGCAACCAGGCCTCACGCCCGCGAGCTCCACGATCCTGAACTTCCCGGTCGATGACATCGAGGCGGCCGTCGACGACCTTGCCGGGCGTGGCGTGCGCTTCGAGCGCTACGACGGCTTCGAGCAGGACGAGAAGGGCATATTCCGCGGGGACGGGCCGTACATCGCATGGTTCAAGGACCCGGCCAGCAACGTCCTGTCCGTGCTCCAGGCGAAGTAGGCATCCCGCAGACACGCAGTCTTCCTCGGGATCGGCGAGATTCCG
>JAPSGP010000024.1 GCA_031177445.1 Acidimicrobiia bacterium | reverse complement strand
TCTGCTCCCCCGGCGGGCTTCACCGGCATGGGACGAGGTGGAGGCGGACGCCCCACCGAGCTCCTCGGTATCTGGCCCACCTTGATCGACAAGACGCTCGTCGACGAGAACGTCCGGGTGACGGTCGAGGACGTGGAGTGATGGGACGCCTGGCCCTCCGCGAGCTCTGTGGCTATCGCGCCGGCGACAAGGGCGACATCGCGAACATCGCGATCTTCGTCGACGACGAGCTGGCCTACGAGACGATCGTGCGGGAAGTGACCGCCGAGCGCGTCAAGGCGCACTTCGGCGCGATGGTGCGCGGCGCCGTGTTCCGCTACGAGGCGCGCAACGTCCTGGCGCTCAACTTCGTGCTCCACGGGGCTCTGGGTGGCGGGGGGCCGAGGTCACTGCGCGCCGACAACCTGGGCAAGACGCTCGGCGGCAGCTTGGTTCGCCTCGAGATCGACGTCCCGGACGAACTGGCGGCGCGGCGCCGCCCACGTCCCGATGTCGGCTGGACCAGGGCCATCCTCGATCCACTGACTCCGCGGTGATCGTGAAGGACGGGCGCCCGCCCTCACGCCTTCGGCTGGTCGACCTCCCCGCGCCAGGCCCCCGTTTCCTGTGCGCGCGATTCCAGGAACTCGCGGAACCGAGTCAGATCGCCGGCCACGCGCCGTGAGACGAACCCGAGCTTGTCCCCAACCGTTTCGACGATCCCCTCGGGATCGAACTCGAGCTGGAGCATCACCCTCGTCTTCTGCGGCTCCAGGTAGTGGAACGTGACCGCACCGGCGTTCTGCGCCCCCTGCTTGCTCGTCCAGGCAATGCGCTTGTCCGGGACCTGCTCGGTGATCTCGGCATCCCATTCCCGCCGCTGACCGGCGATCTCGGCAACCCAGTGGAGATGGGTGTCATCGAGCTGGCGAACCTCTTCGACGCCCTCCATGAACCGTGGGAACTCCTCGAACTGCGTCCACTGGTTGTAGACGGTGCGAGCAGGCCGCCCGACCTCGATGGACTTTTCGACGACAGCCACAGCTCTCCCTCCTCGAAGACTCGTGGGGCCTCATCCCTGCGCGTACCCGTGTCGCTCGGTTTGAAACGGAGTGTGTCGAGACCTCGGTGGGCGACACCGGCCATCGGGCCGTAGGCTGCGAAACGGGACAGGAGCCGAGGAGTCGCGGCAGGTGGAGTACGGGAGTCGCGCCACAGTGGCCGGCTTCGACGCCGCGTCCATCCTCGAGCACGCCCAGGTGTCGGTGATCGTCACCGACCTTGCCGGCACGATCATCGACTGCAACCGCCAGGCCGAGATCCTGTATGGGCGCGCCCGCGACGAGCTCGTCGGTTCCGATGCCGCCCGGTACACGATCGACGAGCTGCCGGCCGAGCTCATCGCCGAGATCGCCGATCACCTGGCGACCGGGAAGACCTGGGAGGGCGAGTTCCGCGTCCAACACCGCGACGGCTCCGTCGTCGTCGTCCGCGCCATCGACTCGCCGATCTTGGGAGACGACAACGAGCTGCGGGGTGTCGTGAGCGTCTCCCTCGACATCACCGAGCGAAAGCAGGCCGAGCGTCACCTCGAGGAGGCGCTCGCCCGTCTCGATGTCCTGGCCCGGGTGGGAGAGCTGCTGGCGGTAGAGCTCGACATCGAGGACCGGCTGCAATCAGTTGCCCGGGTCCTGCTCTCCGAGTTCGCCGATCTGTGCGCCCTGTGGCTCGTGGCCTCCGACGGCGGGCTCCGCCTGGTCACCATCGCGCACCACGATCCACGGACCGACGCCGCGCTCCAGTCCGATGCGCTGCGATCGATGCCGGCACCGGCAGGTTCAGGAATCGAGCAGGCACTGGACGCGCACGCGGCGGTGATCCTGCATGGTGACGAGGCGAGGAGCTTCTGCCGCCAGATCCTCTCCGATACTGCGGCACCGGAGGCCTCACTCGACTGCGGGTCGATCGTGTGCATTCCCCTGTCGGGACGAGGTGAGCCCGAGGGCGTCTTGTGCTTCGGTCGCGACGCCACCACGGATCCGTACACGTCCGACGATGTCGTCGCCGGGGCGGAGCTCGCGCGGCGCATTGCGGTGGCGATCGAGAACGCGCAGCGCTTCGAGCAACAGCGCAACGCGGCTGAGATCCTCCAGCGGAGCCTGCTGCCGGAACGCCTCCCGGCGGTCGGGTTCGCCGAGCTGGCCTCCCGCTATGTCCCCGGATCGTCCGACATCACGATCGGTGGCGACTGGTACGACGCCATGATGCCCGACGACGATCGCCTCGTCTTGGCCATCGGTGATGTCGCCGGCCACGGGCTGCGCGCCGCGGTCGTCATGGGCCGCGCCCGACATTCCCTCGAGTTCTGCATCTCCGAGGGGCTGTCGCCCGGCGTCATGCTCCAACGTATGAACCGCTTCCTCTATGGCGCCCGCGAACCGGATCTCGTGACCGCCGCGGTTGCCAGCTTCGACGCCCACACCCGGATGCTGACCGTGGCCAGCGCCGGGCATCCACCGATCCTCCTGCTCGAACCCGGCGGCTCGACGACCTATGTGCAGGTCGTCAACGGGCCACCGCTGGCCACGATGGAGGAGCCTCGGTACGACGAGGTGCATCTCGAGGTTGCGCCGGGCACCGTCGTGCTCCTGTACACCGACGGGATCATCGAGCGCCGGGGTGAGCAGCTCGCCTCCGGCTTTGCGCGGCTCTCCCAGGCGGCACAGGAAGGTCCGGCGGGGCCGGGCGAGCTCGCGGACCACCTCCTCCGCAACCTGCTTCCGGTGGACGGCCCCGACGACGACGTCGCCATCCTGGTCGCACGCCTGAGCTGAGGAGTCCGATCCACGATCTCGAAACCCGGTGTTTTCTTCTCGGTCACCTCGGGGTACCCACCACCGTGGGAGACGATCAGAGCCGCCTCGATCGGGAGCTGGACGAGCTGCTCAGCGAGCTCCGGGTGGCGCTCCCGGGCGTGCAGGTGCTGTTCGCTTTCCTGCTCACGGTCCCCTTTGCCACGGGCTTCGCCGACGTCACCGACCTTCAGAAGGCGATGTTCTTCGTCGCCTTCGTCGCCACCGCCTTGTCGTTCGCCCTGCTGCTCGCTCCGACGGCGCACCATCGACTGCGCTGGCGTCAGTTCGACAAGGAACGTCTCCTGCGGTCCTCGACCCGCCTCACGCTCGTCGGCTTGGCCGTCTTGGTCGTGGCAATCGCCGCGGCCGCGTTCGTCCTCACCGACGTGCTCTTCAACACGGTCGCGGCAACGGTCATGGCCGTCGCGCTGGGTGCGTTCCTGGCCGCCGGCTGGTTCCTCCTGCCGCTGAGCTGGCAAGGCGCGGCTCGAAACCGGTCCCGCCGGTCGACACAGCCCGTTTTCCGAGCAGAACCACCGGGTAGATCGCGAGCATCGAACAATCTGCTTTGGCCGGCGTGACGGAGGGGACGATGCAACTGCGCGCGGACGCCGCAAGCCCGAGTCGTGCCCGCGAGTTCGTCACCGACAAGCTGCGCCGCTGCCACGTTGCACCCGAGACCATCGATGCGGCCCGGCTCCTTGCCAGCGAGCTCGTGACCAACGCTGTCGTGCACGCCGGTTCCGCGACCGAGCTCTCGATCCGGGTGACGCCGGCACGGGTTCGAGTCGAAGTCAGCGACGACGACGCGTCCTCCGCGGAGATGCGGGACGCCGGCGACACCGATCGCCACGGGCGCGGGCTCACGATCGTGGCCCGGCTCGCCCGCGAATGGGGAGTGGATCAGCGGGCGGACGGCAAGACCGTGTGGTTCGAGTTGGGCGCGACGCGCGCCTGAGCTCTGTCAGAGCGTCGCGAAGACCGACGCGGCCTCGACGAGGTGAGGCACCAGCGAGCGGTCGCCCTGGGCTTCGTGTGGGAGGGCGTCGGGTGAGAGTCGCTCGGCGACGACGAGGCACCAGTCGACGATGTCGGCTGTCAGCACGATGTCTGCCGGTGCTGCCGCCTCACCCCTCCCGAGGGGGACCAGCCAAGTGCCGCCCCCCGAGCCCGTGAGCACGATCCGGGCGCTCTTGCCGCGATGCGCCCGTCCCGTCACCTCGAGCGCGATGGGCAGCGTGGTGACCGACATGCCCGCCATGCGATTGAGCGCCCGGGGCTCCGGCCGCCGGGCCGGCCGATGCAGCGCCCGCCGGATGTCGTCGCTGTGCGTCCACGTCTCGAACGATCGGGCCAGCAACAGATTGTCGCGTGTGAAGAAGAGGTCGTAGCAGGCCACCTCGGCGTGTGCGTTCTCCGGTGCCGCGGCCCACCGACGCACCGCCTCGACCGATCGGCGCCAGACCGCACGAGCATCGTCGACGGGACGGTCGTGGTAGCGCTGGATGAGCTCGGCAGTGCGCGCTTCGATGTCGGGCTGTTCGAGATCCGCTTCGGTCGGCGACCCGAGCGTCATCGCCAGCAGGCTCTCCATCGCCGCGAGGTGGATCACGAGCTCGTGAATGGTGAGGCCGTTGGCGGTGCGAAGCCCGAGGCAGTCCCGCGGGATCTCGTCGACGAGCACGTCGAAGCGTGCCGTCTCGGTGAGGTACGCGCTGATCGGTTCGTCGTTGCGCATCTGCTCGCGCACCGCACCGAGTACCGCATCGCGGAGCTCGGGCGGCGGCGATAGCGCTTCCGTCGCCCCGAGCCATGCGGCGGCGGTGCGCAGCTGATCGACCTCTACGGCGGCGTCGGGGACACGCGCGACGTAGCGCTCGACGGCCTCGGCCTCGTCGGCGTCGACCGCATCGAGCGCGTAGGCGCCCAGGAGCTCGCCGAGCTCGGCGTCGTCGTAGCCCGTCGGATGGTTCATGCCCACTGTTCCGTCCGTTCCAAGGCGACGGCGATCCGGCGCAGCCCCAGTCGCAGCCGCGACTTGGCGGTGCCCTCGGGGATGCCGAGCACCTGGGCGACCTCGCGGTACGTCCGGCCTCCGAAGTAGGCGAGCTGGATCGCCACCCGCTGCTCCTCCGGGAGGGCGTCGAGCGCCGACCGCACCCTCTCGGAGGTGACGAGTGCCATCGCCATCTCTTCGACGTCGGGAGCGACGGCGGAACGGGTCGCGTCGCGCACCGCCGTGCGCCGCTTGGCCTCCTCGCGGCGGACGCAGTCCACCGCTCGCCGGTGCGCCAGTGTTCCCAACCATGTGCGCAGTGACCCCCGGCGGGGCTCGAACCCGGTGGGCTGCTCCCACAGCTTCATGAACACGTCCTGGGCGACGTCCTCGGCGGCTCGGGCGTCGCCGATCACGCGGAAGGCGATGCCGTACACGAATGACGCGAACTGGTCGCATGCCTCACCGAGGGCGTCCTCGTCGCCGGCGACCAGCCGCGCTCGGATGGTCGGCTCCCAATTGCTTGCCTGCAGGTCTCGACCGTCTTCGGCCACCCACCCTCCCCGCACGACGCTTGTTCGTCGCCGAGCACCGCCGTGGATTACTGATCCGTAACGGCAGCGGTCCCGAACAGACCTTAGATTTCAGGCGCGGGCGGGCGAGGGGTGAGCGGATGGGTGAGCGGTACGACCTGGTGATCGTCGGCATGGGGTCGGGCGGCATGGTCGCGGCCGAGTTCGCAGCCAGCCTCGACCTGAAGGTGGCAGTCGCGGAGCGCAACCGGGTCGGCGGCGACTGCCTCTGGACCGGCTGTGTGCCGAGCAAGGCCCTGCTGGCGTCGGCCAAGGTCGCCCACCACATGCGCACGGCCGACGAGTTCGGCCTCGAGCCGGTCGAGCCCGAGGTGGACCGCGCCCGGGTGTGGAAGCGCATCCGAGCGATCCAGCACGACATCGCCGGGAGCGACGACGACCCCGAGCGCTTCGAGGCGATGGGCATTGACATCGTGTACGGGCACGCCCGCCTCGCGGGCCCGAACCGCGTGCAGGTCGGCGACCGGGATCTCGAGACCCGCTACGTGCTGCTGTGCACGGGCAGCCGTCCGGCGGTGCCACCGATCCCGGGCCTCGAGGACGCGGGCTTCGTGACCAGCGAGAGCCTGTTCGAGCTGGAGGACCCTCCCGCCAGCTTCGTGAACATCGGCGGGGGCCCGATCGCGGTCGAGATGGTGCAGGGCTTCACCCGGCTCGGTATCCCCGTCACGCTGCTGCAGAAGGGACCCCGCATCCTCCCGCGCGACGAGCCCGCGCTGGTCGACCGGCTGGTCGACAAGCTGCGCGCCGACGGCACCGACCTGCGGTTCGACGTCGTGACGGAGCTCGTGACCGTCGAGCACGGCAAGAAGGTGGTGCATGGCACCCAGGCTGGCGTACCACAGCGCTGGGAAGCCGACGAGCTCCTCGTCGCGGTGGGCCGGGTGCCGAACACGAACGATCTCGGGCTCGAGGCACTGGGCATCGAAATCGGTCCCAAGGGTGTGCACGTCGACAATCGCGGGCGGACCAGTGTCGACACCGTGTATGCGTCGGGCGACGTCGCTGGGCGCTTCCTGTTCACGCACTCGGCCGCATACGAGGGCGTACGGGCCGTCCGTGACATGTTCTTCCCGGGCAAGGGGAAGGTCACGGCGAGCGTCCCATGGTGCACGTTCACGGATCCCGAGCTCGCCCACGCCGGGATGACCGAGCAGGAGGCCCGCACCAAGCACGGCGACAACATCGAGGTGTGGCAGCAGGACCTCGAGCACAACGACCGCGCCCGCGCCGACGGCGCGACGCAGGGCGCGATCGTGATCGTGACCGACAAGAAGCGGATCGTGGGCGCGCACATCCTCGCGCCCGCAGCCGGTGAGATGATCCACGAGTTCGCCCTCGCCATCGAGGAAGGTGTCAAGCTCAACGAGCTCTCACAGTTCATGCACGTCTACCCCACGATCTCGACCTCGATCGGCCAGCTCGCCGGCGAAGCGGCCTTCGAGAAGGCCGAGAAGCTCCGCTGGTTGGTCAAGCGACGCTGAGGAGCCCCGAACGCCGATGTCGGTCGAGCCACTTCTCAATCGCCGCTGGGGATTCGACACGAACTGCTTCGTGTGCGATCCGGGCAACGTTCGCGGGCTGAAGGTGCCGTTCTTCCACGACACCAGTCGTGGGGTCGTGTTCGCAGAGTTCTCCCTCCCGGCCGACTTCTCGGGCGCGCCGAGCTACGTGCACGGAGGCGCGACGCTGGCCCTCATCGACGAAGGGATGAGCTGGGCCACGATCGCACTGCAAGAGAAGTTCGCCTTCACCAGGCAGACCAGCGCGACGTTCGACTGGCCCGTGCGCGTCGGACGCCCGTACCGGCTCGAGGTGCGCGTCGCCGACGCCGACGATCGCGTGATCACCACCGAGGCCGAGGTGCTCGACGCCAAGGGCCGTCCCTGCGTGACCGCCCGGGCCGAGATGGTGGTGCTGACGGAGGCGCAGGCGGTCGACGCGATCGGGAGCGAGCTCACCGACGAAGAGGCGCGGTTTCTTCGCGGTTGACGGCAGCGGCAGCGGGGGCGGCCTCCTCCTCATGCGGAGCTTGCTCGTCGCCCTTCGGGCGCCGTCGCTCGCTCCAAAATCGTCGTCGGCACCCCCGCTGCCACTGCCTATCGCGCGGGGAAGAAACAGGCGCCCACGGTGCCAGGGCCGGTGTGGGCGCCGACCGAGGGGCCGATCTCGTAGCGGACGAGCTCTTCGACCTCGGGGAGCGCACGGAGTCGCGTCTCGTACTCATCCGCGAGCTCCGGCACCAGCGCGTCGCCGACACCTACTCGCTGCGGAGCTCCGGCGGCGGCTTCGGCGACGTAGGTCGTCATGGCATCGATCGCAGCGTCGGCGTCGCTCGCTTGGGCGATCACCTGGATCTGGCCGTCGACGAGAGCGAGCACGGGGACGCCGTCGCCTTCCTGCGTTCCTTCTGCCAGTCGCCCTCCCCGGCGGGCGAGGTCCAGCCCATCCATGATGAAGACGTTGCCGACCTGACCGGCAGCCGATCGCGCCGCTTCGGCCGCGCGGGTCAGGTCCGAGCCGGCGGCGAGCGCGTCGCCGGCTGCCCAGACGCAGCATGCGACCGCGAAAGACGCGGTGCCGGTGTCGACGATCTCGACCGGCACCGGGCTGAGGTCGGCGGCAAGCTTCACGCTGTTGATCGTCGCCGAGGTGTTCGAGCCGATGTGGATCGACAGGATCTCGGTCGCCCCGGCCTCTGCCGCGCGCTCGTAGGCCTGGAGCACCTCACCTGGCGATGGCGCCGCGGTCGAGACGGTTGCACCAGTGCGGAGCCATTCGTAGAAGTCCGCTGCGGTGAGGTCGATACCTTCCCGGTGGGCTTCGTCGTCGACGACAACCGTCAGTGGGACGACACCGACCTGATAGCGCTCGCGCAGCGAGCGAGGGAGCTGGCTGCTCGAGTCGGTGACGAGCGCGATCACACCACGATTGCCCGGCGCGCCGCGACCCGGAACTTGTACACGATCATCGCGGCGCCGATCGCCGAGAAGAGCACGAGGCCGACGGTGGGCTCGGGGCCCCACAGGTTCGAGAGGTCGGCGAGCCACCAGACGAGCGCGGCACTGAGCCAGACGGCCGCGTTGACCCAGATCGTCCGCTCAGGATTGCGGGTGCGCACCGCGCCGACGGCGGCAACGGCGGCGTCGATGGGGAAGAACGCGGGGAACACGGCGAGGCACGCCCCGGCCGAGGTCGCCACACCCTTGCCGCCGCGAAACCGGGTCCAGACCGGGAAGATGTGCCCGGCCATGCTCGCGGTCGCGGCCGCGTAGGCGCCGGCGCCGCTCCCGACCAGCGCACCCAGGCCGCCGGCAACCGCGCCCTTCACCATGTCGGCGACGATCACGGCAACGCCCCAGCCAGCGCCGATCTCCTTCATCGCGTTCAACCCTCCCGGGTTTCCCGACCCGGCGGTGCGGAGGTCGATGCGCCCACGCGTGGCGAGCTGGCACGCGACGTCGGCGGACGGAAACGTGCCGACGAGGTAGCCGATCAACGCGGCCGCCGCGATCTGGAGGGCCTCGTCCATCGGGAAAGGGTACGCAGTTCGGGTCCGCCGAGGATGAGCAGCATGGCCGTCGCCAGCGCGACGTATAGCCACATCGCACGCGAGAGCCCGAAGGCGTCGGCGCCCACTCCGATCAGCGGCGGGATGGCGAGCTCGAAGCTCGCCAGCGCCGGGATCGCGCCGCGCGCTGGCCGGTGTCAGGTCAGAGGTGGCCGGGCATCGTCACGAACCTAGCCGCCGGATACGTCCTGGGGACGCGTCCTTCCGGCGCCGATCCATGGCATCATCGCCCGCAGCCGCTCCCCCACCTCCTCGATGGGGTGCTCGGCCGACTGCTTGCGCAGCGCGTTGAACACGGGACGACCGGCCTGGTTCTCGAGGATCCATTCCCTGGCGAAGCGGCCGGACTGGATCTCGTCGAGGATCTTGCGCATCTCGGCACGGGTCTCGCCGGTGACAATGCGGGGGCCGCGGGTCATGTCGCCGTACTCGGCGGTGTCGGAGATCGAGTAGTGCATGTTGGTGATGCCGCCCTCGTAGATGAGGTCGACGATCAGCTTCACTTCGTGCAAGGTCTCGAAGTACGCCGATTCGGGCTGGTAGCCGGCGTTGACGAGCGTCTCGTAGCTCGCCTTGATCAGCTCGACCAGTCCGCCGCACAGCACCACCTGCTCGCCGAACAGGTCCGTCTCGGTCTCCTCCTCGAACGTGGTGTCGAGGACGCCCGCCCGCGTGGCGCCGATCGCCTTTGCGTACGCCAGCGCCGTCTGCTTCGCCTTGCCTGTCTCGTCGGCGCCCACGGCCACCAGCGACGGCACGCCGCCACCCTCCTCGAACGTGCGTCGGACGAGATGCCCCGGGCCCTTGGGCGCGATCATCCACACGTCGACACCTTTCGGGGGCTTGACCTGGCCGAAGTGGATGTTGAACCCGTGCGCGAAGGCGAGCGAGTCGCGGTCCTCGAGGTTGGGTTCGATGTCCTCGCGGTAGATGCGGGCCTGCTCGGTGTCGGGCAAGAGCACCATGATGACGTCGGCTTCCTTGCACGCCTGTGCGATCGTGGTGACGCGCAGGCCCGCTTCTTCGGCCTTGGCCCAGCTCGACGAGCCGTCGCGCAGCCCGACCCGTACGTCGACGCCGGAATCGCGCAGGTTCAGCGCATGGGCGTGGCCCTGCGAGCCGTAGCCGAGCACCGCGACCTTGCGCTCCTCCAGGAGCTCGAGGTCGGCGTCGGCGTCGTAGTAGATGGTTGCGGGCATCGCAGTTCCTCTCTCACTACGTGTTTTGGCGTCGCGATAGCCGGATTATTGGACTCTCGCGACGCCAAAAGCCAGTTCGTGGGCTTGTCAGGCCTCGCGGTCGCGGACCGCCCGCAGCTTGGTCGGCTGACGGGCGAGCTTCGACAGCGCGATCCGGCCAGTTCGTTGCAATTCGACGATGCCGAACGGCGTCAGCAGATCCGTGATCGCGTCGAGCTTGTCGGGAGTGCCCGCGATCATGAGTGTCATCGCCTCGTAGCCGACGTCGACGATCTTGGCCTCGAAGATCGCCGCCAGCTCCGTCACCTGCGACCGGGACTCCGACCCGGCGCGGACCGTCGTCAGCATCAGCTCCCGCTCGACCGCATCGCTGGCGGCGAGCTCGGTGATCTTGATCACCGGGATGAGCTTGTTGAGCTGCTTCGTCACCTGCTCGAGCGGGGCCGTCTCGGCGTCGACCACGACCGTCATGCGGCTGAAGCGCTCGTCCTCGGTCGGGCTCACCGCGAGGGAGAAGATGTTGTAACCCCGGCGCGAGAACAGCCCCGCCACCCGGGAGAGCACGCCGAACTTGTTCTCGACCAGCACGCTCAGGATGTGATGCTGCGCGTCGCCGTTCGCCATCGCTACCTTCCTCCCGGCTTGTCGTGCGCGGGGTCGAGGATGATGTCGTCGTTGGAGCCGCCGGCCGGCACCATCGGGTACACCTTCTCCTTGTAGTCGACCCGGAAGTCGACGACGACGGGCCGGTCGTCGATCGAGTTCGCCTTCTCGATCGTCGGCTCGACGTCCTCGGGCGTGTCGACTCGGAAGCCGACGCAGCCCATCGCCTCGGCCCATTTCACGTAGTCCGGCAGATCGGGCGACAGGTAGACCTCCGAGTAGCGCTCTTCGTAGAAGAGCTCCTGCCACTGGCGCACCATTCCGAGGTACGCGTTGTTGAGGATGCCGATCTTCACCGGGATCCGCTCGGCCGACGCCGTCACCAGCTCCTGCGCGGTCATCTGGAAGCAGCCGTCGCCGTCGATCGCCCACACCATCCGGTCGGGCATGCCGACCTTGGCGCCGATCGACGCCGGCACCGCGAACCCCATCGTGCCCAGACCGCCCGAGTTCACGTACGTGTACGGATGATTGAACTTCCACCGCTGGCTCGTCCACATCTGGTGCTGGCCCACGCCTGCAACGACGATCGTGTCGTCAGGCGTGTGGTCGCGCAGCATGTCGATGCAGAACTGCGGCTTCAGCGGACCGTCCTCGAGCTGCTCGTAGTGGAGCGGATAGCGCTCCTGCCACTCACGCAGCTGGTGCCACCACGGATCGAGATCGGGCCAGTCGCGCTTGTGCTTCTCGGACTCGACCGCTTTCACCAGCTCCTGGATGACGAGCCGGCAGTCGCCGACGATCGGGACGTCGGGACGGCGGACCTTGCCGAGCTCGGCCGGGTCGATGTCGACGTGGATGACCTTCGCCCCCGGCGCGAACGAGCCGACCTTGCCGGTGACGCGGTCATCGAAACGCGAGCCGAGCGCGATGAGCAGGTCGGCCTTCTGCATCGACGTGACCGAGGTGTAGTTGCCGTGCATCCCGGGCATGCCGAGGCACTGCGGGTGGTCGTCGGGAAACGCACCCCGGGCCATGAGCGTCGTGACCACGGGCGCGCCGATGAGCTCGGCCAGCTGCCTGAGCGCGTCGGCGGCGCGCGCCTTCAGGATGCCGCCGCCGGCATAGATCACCGGTCGCTCCGCTTCCGCCATGAGGCGGGCGGCGTCCTTGATCTGCTTCGGGTGGCCCTTCACGTTCGGCTTGTAGCCGGGCATGTCGACGGAGTCGGGCCAGTACCAGTCCATCATCTGGTTCGAGACGTCCTTGGGGACGTCGACGAGCACCGGGCCGGGCCGGCCCGTCGTCGCCACGTGGAACGCTTCGCGCACGATGCGGGGGATGTCCTGGGGATCGGTGACGAGCCAGTTGTGCTTGGTCACGGGCATCGTGATGCCGACCGTGTCGCACTCCTGGAAGGCGTCGGTTCCGATCACCGTGTACGGCACCTGACCGGTGATCACCACGATGGGGACCGAGTCCATGTAGGCGTCGCACAGCGGGGTGACGATGTTGGTGGCCGCGGGGCCGCTCGTCACCATCGCCACGCCCGGCCGGCCAGTGGCGTGGGCGAAGCCCTCGGCCATGTGGCCGGCGCCCTGCTCGTGGCGGACGAGGATGTGGCGGATCGACGAGTCGATCAGCGGGTCGTAGACCGGGAGGATCGCCCCGCCGGGAAGGCCGAACATCACTTCGGTGCCTTCCATCTCGAGGCTCTTGATGAGGGCCTGGGCTCCGGTCAGCTTCATTGGTGTCCCTTCGACGCCGAGGGCGGGCTCGGCGGTCTGGTTGCGGGGGTCCTGGTCTCTGGTCTGGGTCGTCGGGGTCGGGGCAGAAAAAACCCCTCGCCGGGGCGAGGGGTGCAGCGCGCGACGCGAGAACGCGTCGGGCGCTAGGTGACTACTACGAGAAGGGTGTGCAACGTGCGCATTCGCCCGCCAGTTTGGTGCAAACCGCGCGCCTGTGCAAGCCGGTTCCGCGAAGTGACGATCTCGGCTCCGCCCTCAGTTGTTCTGTGGGTTCTCCTCGGGGCGGTCGCCGAGCTCCGCTTCGACCTCGTTCGAGCTCCCGTCGCGTGTGTACGTGATGGTGACCTCGTCCCCGGGCTCGTGCGACGCGATCGCTTCGCGCAAGCTCGCAGGGTCCTCGATCGCGTCACCGTCGACCTCGGTGATCACATCGCCCGTTTGGAGGCCGGCTTCCTCGGCAGCGCTACCGTCCGTGACCTGGACGATCTCGACGCCCTCGGTGGCATCGGCATCCCGGGTCGCGACGCCCAGGAACGCGCCGCTCGGAATCCGCGGGATCGGGAACGGCTCCTGGCCCCCGCCCTCACCGGCCGGGATCTGGAAGCTCACCTCGTTTCCGTCGTCGGGTGCCGTGACACGACCGAGAGCGAAGCCGCCGCCAAGGAGCACGATCACGCCGACGACGGCGGCGACCCACACCGGCACGCGCACGTACGAGCGAGCCCGCTTCGTCTCGGAGGTCGGGTCCGGGGGTGGAGTCGCTTCGGTGTCGTCGGCTGTGGGTATCGGTTGCGTCTCGTCGGCCGCGGGCGTTGCTTGCGTGTCGTCGACCGCGCCCGTCTCCTGCGTCGGCGCGTCTGCCGATTCGTTTCGCTCGTCGTCGCTCATCGGCGACGTGTGTAGCACCGATCTCCCGGCTTACGGTCGCGGGAAACTGAGAGTGGGCTGAGAGGACGGGTCTCAGAGCTGGTGGAGCGGGCACGAGTACGTCGTGCGCCCACCGACCGTTCGCCGTTGCAGTGGTGATCCGTCCTTCGGACAGAGCACGTCGACGTCGCGCGGAAGGTCTCCGGTGTGCGACCCGCCCCGTCGCATCGTCGTGCGCAGCGTCGACCGAATGGCTCGGTGCAGGCGGCGACGTTCCTCTTCGTCGAGCGATTCGGCGACGCGCGCGGGATCGACACCAGCACGCCAGAGCGCCTCGTCGGTGAGGAGGTTGCCCAGCCCGGCGACACGGGCCTGGTTCATCAGCACCGCTTTTACCGGGGCGCGACTCCTGATCAGGATGCGGTCGAGCTCGCGCGCACTGAGCGTGAGCGCGTCGGGACCGAGACGGTCCTCGTCCGGCTCGAGCTCGACGGCGCCGAGGCGGCGCGGATCGCGCAGGTACATGGAGCCGCCGTCTTCGAACTGCACGCCGAAGCGGCGCCACCCGTCGACGTCGCGATTGCTCGCGTAGATGAGGGGGTCGCCGGCGGCGGACCCGTCGATCAGCACCCGTCCGCTCATGCCGAGGTGCAGGCCCAAGACGGGCCCGTCGCCGTCGGTGTCGAGGAGCAGGAGCTTGCCGCGGCGTCGGGCCTTGGCGAACCGATGGCCCGGCAGCACCTGCGCGAGCGTGGCGTCGGTCAGGCCCCGTTTTAGGAACCACGCGTCAGGCGCGAAGACGCCGCTGATCACGCGGTCGAGCCCGCGCTCCTCGATCAGGTGCCGCGCCTGCTCGACCTCGATGATCTCCGGCACGACTCACCCGCAGGAACGGTCAGACGTTGGTGATCGCGCCGCGTTCGGCGCCCTGCGCCAGGCGGGCGTACTTGGCGAGGAAGCCGCTCGTGTACCGCGGCTCCGGCAGCTTCCAGTCGTGCCGGCGCCGCTCGAGCTCGGCGCCGTCGACGAGCAGGTCGATCGTGTGCGCGGCGGCGTCGATCACGATCCGGTCGCCGTCCCGCACGAGAGCGATCGGCCCCCCGTCGACCGCTTCGGGTGCGACGTGCCCGACACAGAACCCGTGGGTCCCGCCGGAGAACCGTCCGTCGGTGACCAGGGCCGCGTCCGCCCCCCGGCCGACGCCTTTCATGGCACCGGTGACGGCCAGCATCTCGCGCATCCCGGGGCCGCCCTTCGGGCCCTCGTACCGGATCACGACGACGTCGCCGGGCTTGATCTTCCCCGCGAGGATCTCGGTCATCGCGTCGTCCTCGCCGTCGAAGACGCGAGCCGCGCCCTCGAAGCGGGGCGCGTCGATGCCCGCGACCTTCACGACCGAGCCGTTGGGTGCCAGGGAGCCGCGCAGCACCGCGATGCCGCCTTGGGCGTGGATGGGGGTGGTCAGCCGGCGGACGACTTCACCTTCGGGTGCCGGCGGATCGAGCTCGGCGAGGTTCTCGGCCATCGTCTTGCCCGTGACGGTCAGGCACTCGCCGTGCAAGAGGCCGGCGTCGAGCAACTCCCGCAACACGACGGGCACACCTCCGACCCGATCGAGATCGAACATGTGGAACCGACCATGGGGCTTCATGTCGGCGACGTGTGGCACGCGGGCGCCGATGCGGTTGAAGTCGTCGAGCTCGAGCTCGACCCGAGCCTCGTTGGCGATCGCCAGGAGATGGAGCACCGCGTTCGTCGAACCGCCCAGCGCCATCACCACGGCAATCGCGTTCTCGAATGCGTCCCTGGTGAGGATCTGGCGCGGGCGGACGCCGAGCTCGAGCAGGCGGACCACGGCGGCGCCGGACTCGAACGCGAAGTCGTCGCGCCGGCGGTCGACGGCAGGCGCCGACGCGCTCCCAGGAAGGCACATCCCCAACGCCTCCGCCGCCGACGCCATCGTGTTGGCGGTGAACATGCCCGCGCACGAGCCCTCGGTCGGGCAGGCGCGGCGTTCGATCTCGCCGAGCTCGTTCTCGCTCAGCGTGCCCGCCGCGCACGCACCCACAGCCTCGAACACGCTCACGACGTCGAGGGCCTGGTCGCGCCAGCGCCCCGGAAGGATGGAGCCGCCATACAGGAACACCGACGGCAGGTTGAGCCGGGCAGCCGCCATGAGCATCCCGGGGAGGCTCTTGTCGCACCCCGCGAACGTGACCATGCCGTCGAGCCGTTCGGCATGCATCACGCATTCGATCGAGTCGGTGATGATCTCCCGGCTGACGAGTGAGCCCCGCATGCCCTCGTGCCCCATGGAGATGCCGTCGCTCACCGCGATCGTCACGAACTCGATCGGGAACCCGCCGGCCTCGCGCACGCCCTCCTTCGACCGCTTCGCCAGGCGATCGAGCGGCATGTTGCAGGGCGTGACCTCGTTCCAGCTCGACGCCACGCCGATCTGGGGTTTGTCCCAGTCGTCGTCGGTCATGCCGATGGCCCGGAGCATCGCCCGCGCCGGGGCCCGCTCCATCCCGTCGGTCACTTCATGGCTGCGAGGTCGCTCCGTCATGCGATCGAGCGTAATGCCGCACCATCGAGCCGGGACCTAGAGTTCATCGGCAGCGACGGCGACAGGAGGACCATTGAGGGTCGACGCCGGGCTCACGGACAACCTTGCCGTCGTCCCCGGCCGGGCGCGCGAGCTCGAACTGCTCGGGTACGACGGCGCGTTCACGTTCGAAGGGCCGCACGACCCGTTCCTCCCGTTGCTGTTGGCGGCGGAGCACACCGAGCGACTCGAGCTCTCGACCGCCATCGCGGTGGCGTTCGCCCGCAACCCGATGACGCTGGCGCAGACTGCGTACGACCTCCAGATCGCATCCGACGGTCGCTTCGCGCTCGGTCTCGGCTCCCAGATCAGGCCGCACATCGAGAAGCGCTTCTCCATGCCGTGGTCGAGACCGGCCGAGCGCATGCGAGAGCTCGTGCTCGCGATCCGGGCGATCTGGGCTGCGTGGCACGAAGGAGCGGCGCTGCGCTTCGAGGGCGAGTTCTACCGTCACACGTTGATGACGCCGTTCTTCGACCCCGGCCCGAACCCGTTCGGCCTCCCGCGCCTCTGGCTCGCCGGCGTCGGTCCGGCGATGACCGAGGTGGCGGGCGAGGTCGGCGACGGTTTCCTCGTGCATCCGTTCAGCACCGCGCAGTTCCTGCGGGAGGTCACGCTGCCGGCCATCGAGCGCGGCCTGACTCGTGCCGGGCGCTCCCGTGACGGG
>JAPSGP010000432.1 GCA_031177445.1 Acidimicrobiia bacterium | reverse complement strand
CTAGCGGGCCGACACGGCGGAGACCCTGCCGGAGAGGGCCTCCGCCGTCGTCCGCTCAGCTGTGGAACGACTTGCCGGTCTCGAGCAGCGTCTTGAGGTCGCTGAGGATCAGGTCCCAGCCGCCGCCACCCTGGTCGATCGGGTCGCGTCCGCCGACCTGCTGGGCCGTGAGCGGGGCGCCCTCCACCTCGTGCGTCACGGTGAGCCGGGTAACGCCGTTGACTTCCTCCTGGGTCTCCCATGTCACCCGGGTGAAGCCCTCGGCCTCCATCTCGGGGGTGAAGAGGAAGCGCCACGTCTGGACGAGCCGCCGGGGTGGGTCGACCTCGACGACCTCACCGTCGACCCCGATCCCGGGTGCGCCGCCCGCCTTCATCTCCTCCGAGGAGACGGCGCGGAACGCCCCGCCTGGTCGCAGGTCGTACTCGCTGTGCCCCGGATAGCCATACTTCCGGTTCCACTCGGGGTCGGTGATCGCGTTCCAGATCGCCTCGGGGGTGGCCTTGATGAACACCTGGAACACCTGGGTGGACACGTTGGTCGCCGTCATGCTGGTCATCCTGTCTGCTCCAATTCCTTCTTGAGCTCGGTGAGCGCCGACACCCGGCGCTCCGTGTACTTGTCGATCCACCGGTCGTGGATCAGTCGGATCGGAACCGGGTTCAGGTAGTGCAACTTCTCCCGGCCCGACCGGCGTGCCACGACGAGGCCCGCGTCCTCGAGGACGCGCAGGTGCTTCATCACCCCGAAGCGCGTCATCTCGAGGTCCGACTCGAGCTCGGTGAGCGTGCGGCCGTCCCGCACGAAGAGCCGGTCGAGGAGATGGCGCCGGGTGGGGTCGGCGAGCGCTTTGAACACGCGGTCGTCGTCGGTCACGAGGACCCAGAATAGGTGACCAAATAGTCACATGTCAAGATGGCCGTCACACCGGTGGGGCTGACTAGAAGGGGTTGCCGCGCGTCGAGGCCCTAGCCCGCGGCAACCCGCGAGCCCGGGCCTCGAGCACGAATGGGTGGCGCCGTTTAGATCATCCGGCGGAACAGGACCTGGGTCGGCGATGGCTCCTGGGCGTAGACCTTGCCCGCCTTCTGGTCGATCAGGTCCATCCAGCTGGGATCGCTCATCAGCGCGGCCTGGGCGGCGTCGACCGACTGCACGTTGTCGTGGCCGCTGAGCCATCCGACCCGTCCGTACACGCCGGTGGCGCCGGCGAGGAAGAGCGTCGGCACCCCGGCGATCGCCTCCACCTTCTGGGCGATCTCCATGCCCACTTCGATGCCCTGTTGGATGGCGCCGTGCACGCACACCGCCCGCACCGAGGTCGCGTACTCGGCCCTCCGGTCCGGGTCGGGAGTGCCGTGCAGGACCTGTCCGATGGCGTCGTCGAATCCGCCATGCACGTACCGGGCGCCCTCGTCGGCCTTGGCCACGAACGCGTCGTCGGCGATGAGCTTGTCCTGGGCGGCTTCGAGCGCGCCCAAGTCGGGTACGAAGCAGCTCCACGCCAGGCGGCCGAACTCGGGCGACCACACCTGCTGGTACAGCGACACCCCCAGCCCAGTGGTCTTGTTCACCTGCTCGGTGATGTCGAGCGCCCAGTTGATCGCGTCGCGCGTGTTGCCTGGCGCCAAGCGACCGGAACGGCTGAAGAGATACATGGCCTCCCCCTCTCTTCATGGGCGTCCGGACGCTCGAACGCTGCCCGCCCGGGCCGATGATCCGGCCGCCATGTGCAGGCGTAGCACTGTGCAGCGCGCGCGTCTACGGCCTGCGCAAGATTCCGCCGCGCGTTGCCCGATCTTTCCGTTGTACACCAAGGCGCGGCGTGAGTGCTCAGGCGCGATCCGCAACCGCGGTGACGCCCACTTGGCCGGCGCAGTGCGCGCAGCAGAACATGCGCCCGTCAGCTTCGACGCCGTGGCCGATGATGCGACACCCGCAGTGCTCGCAGGTCGGCGCGAGCCGGTGGATGGCGCATTCGAGGCTGTCGAAGGTGTAGCTCCCGCCGTCGTGCCCGGTGATGAACAGGACCTTGTCGTAGTCGTTGCCACAAGTGTCACAGGTCGGCATCGTGCACCTCCTCGCGGTGCCGCGTCCCGTACCCACGTGTGCGGCGGGCGACACCTGTGGGGTGGTCGACGAGCGGCTGCGAACGGGCCGCCTTCGAGAACGGGTACGCGAGCTGGTCGACGTAGCCGACCGGCGGGACCGCGTCGGGGATGCCGAAGCGGGTGGCGCGCTTGTCCTTGGGCAGGTAGGCGGTGCCGAAGACCTTGTCGACGATCGGGAGGCCGAAGTTCTTGTCGCGAGCCTCGGGATCGAGGGCATGGTGCCAGTGGTGCCACTCGGGGGTGTTGATGACCCAACGCAGCACCGGGAAGCGCAGCCGCACGTTGGCGTGCTGGAAGATCGCGAGCAGAGCCAGGAAAACGGTGGCGCCGGCGAAGGCTTCGCCCTCGTAGCCGAGCAGGAAGAGCGGCAGGAGGGCGAACGCCTGGGTGAAGGCGGCGTCCAGGGGGTGCAGCCGGCCGGACGCGACCCAGTCCATCTGCTCGACGCTGTGGTGCACGGCGTGGAACCGCCACAGGAACGGCACCTCGTGGGTGAGGCGATGGCCCCAATAGCTGCCGACGAAGACCGTCACGACCGCGAGCGGGACCGCGACCGCCCTCGGGAGATAGCCGGCGAGGTCGAGGGATCGGAACCAGAAGAACGGGATCGCAGCGACGATCAGCAACGCGACTGTCGCCACGGTCACGAGGAGGTTGTTCACCAGGAAATGGGTGAGGTCGGTGAAGAAGGCGCGCCGGAACACCTTCTGCGGATTCAGCGCGAACAGCTTCTCCAGCGGCACGAAGACGAGGAACAGCAGCACGAGGCCGATTGCGAGGTCGCGCACGACGAGCAGCACCACCAGCGCGGCCACGCACGTGAGCCCGGTGAAGAGCCCGGCGCCGGTCGGCCGCTCCGGATC
>JAPSGP010000147.1 GCA_031177445.1 Acidimicrobiia bacterium | reverse complement strand
CACAGGTGGCACCCTCGGAATCGGCCGCGCCATCGCGGAGACGTTCGCCGGTGCGGGCGCCAGCGTGTGCGTGCTCGCCCGCAAGGCCGACGAGCTCGACGAGACGCGCCGGGCACTCGAAGCGATCGGCGGCGGCGTCGCCGTCTACCAGGGCTCGGCCGGCGATCCCGCGGCCATCGAGGCGAGCGTCGCTCATTGCGTCACCGAGCTCGGCGGGCTCGACGTCCTCGTGAACAACGCGGCCGCGAACCCGGCCTTCGGCCCACTGATCGACATCGAAGCGCGCGCGGCACGCAAGATCGTCGAGGTCAACATCGAAGGACCACTCTTCCTCGCCCAGGCGTCATGGCGGGCGTGGATGCAGGAGCACGGCGGCGTGATCCTGAACGTCTCGTCTCTTGGTGCAATCCGTCCGTCGCTCGGAATCGGGATGTACAACACGTCGAAGGCGGCGCTGATCCACCTGACGCGCCAGCTCGCGGTCGAGCTGGCACCCGGTGTCAGGGTGAACGCGCTCGCACCGGGACTGGTCAAGACCAAGTTCGCCCGTGCCCTCTACGAGCACGACGAGGATGCCGTGGCGCAGCGTTTCCCGCTGCAACGGCTGGGTGTGCCCGACGACATCGCCGGTGCGGCACTGTTCCTCGCATCCGACGCGTCGTCGTGGCTGACGGGTGAGGTCGTGCGAATCGACGGCGGCGCCGCCCTCGCGTAGGGCAGCACCGCCGAAGGGCGCTACGGGTTGGCGAGCGCCTGGTCATTCCGGTCGTCGATTCGCGTCGGCGCGCTTCGCTCGGGATCGCGCGAGCGCGCCCGACCG
This sequence comes from Acidimicrobiia bacterium, assembly GCA_031177445.1. Classification (GTDB taxonomy): domain Bacteria; phylum Actinomycetota; class Acidimicrobiia; order IMCC26256; family JACDBD01; genus JAPSGP01. Next base: position 6,403 of record JAPSGP010000147.1, on the reverse strand, counting down.
GTGACGGCATCCCACGCGACTCGGGCGGCGACGCCGGGACGCATGAGTGCCGGAGGACGGTCGAGCATCCCGATGACGCGGAGGAACGCGCGGGCCGCCTGCTCGTCGCGCTCGGCGAGACGCAGCACGCGATCGACGTAGGCGTTCAGGAAGCGCACCTTCGCCGGCCGAGGTCCTTCCACCTCGGGGAGTGACAGGTCGGAACCGGTGGCGAGATCCCACGCGTCACCGACCGGGCGAGCCGCCGACCGGAAGAACCGGCGTGCGTCGATCCGTCCCCGACGCAGCTCGCGTTGCAGTGCCACGGCTTGCAGCGCGGCGACCGTCATGCCCTGTCCGTAGATCGGGTTGAAGCTGCAGATCGCGTCGCCGAACACGAGGAAGCTCTGCGGAAACCACCGCAGGTCCTCGTACCGCCGGCGCAGGTTCGACGGCAACTTGTGGGTGAAGACGTCGGTCAGGGGCTCGGCCCGTTCCAGCACGGGAGCGAGATCGGGTGGCGCCGCCGCCGCCACGAACTCGGAGAACCCGGCCGCGTCGCGCGGCGGCTCGTGGCCGGCGTACCCGAACACGGTGAGGATCCACCACCCGTGTTCCTGTGCCGCCAGGTACATCCCGGTCATCCGTCCCGGCTGCGGCCCGATTACGACGACGCGGTCGTCGCCGAGTGCGCCCTCCGGCAGTCGGACGTGGCGGGTCGCGTACGCGACGCCGACGTGCAGTTCGTCCTCGGGTGGTCGGTCGAAGCCGAGATCATCGAGCCACCGCAGGGCGCGCCCGGCCCGACCGGTGGAATCGACCACGAGGTCGGCGTCGATCGCCTCCTCGCTGCTGCCGTCGCGCCGCCGGAGGGCGCGCACGCCGGTGATGCGGTCGCCGGCGGCCGAGACCATCGGCCCCACGACGTCGCACGCGTCAACGATCGAGATGGTGTCGATAGCTGCAACCCGCCGCCGCACGTGGCCCTCGAGGAACGGGCGGCTCGTCGACAGGTAGGGCTCACCCATGTCGGCGCGGCGGAGGGCGTGCCCGCCGAAGACGCCCCGGATCGTGGTCGACCGGAAGATCGGCGCTCCCTCGTCCACCACCTCGTGTACAAAACCGGGGAACAGCTCGTCGAGCACCCGCCGGCCCATCGGATGCAGCCCATGGCCGTGACGCCCCTGGGGCACACCCTTCCGCGATTCGGGGCCTTCCGCGAGCTCGTCGCGCTCGACGACGGTCACCCGCTCGTAGGCGTCGCTCAGCACCCGGGCGGCGAGTAGCCCGGCCATGCTCGCCCCGATCACGACGGCGTGCTCACCCATGGTCTTCATGGCCGCTCCTCCTGTCCTCGTCTTTCAGGAGGAGGGTCAGGCCATCAAGTGCTCACACTCCAGACCGTTCGCTGCTCACTTTCTGCTCGATCTGGGGGTCGGCGGGCCCGTAGAGCTCGCGGTCCCACAGCACCCCGACGACGCACTCGACCCCGCGGTTCAGATGGCGGCGGTAGGTGCTGAAGGGCAGGCCGAGCATCTCGGCGGCCCGCTCCTGGGACGGCGCCGGCCGCAGGTAGGTGCGATCGAGCGCCCGCTGGAACTTCTCGGTGCGCGGATCGTGTGCCAATCCGTCGACAGCCTCCGAGACGACCCTGACGAGCGCAGCCGGGGTATCGGCGGACGAGAGGTCGCGGACGAGACGGGACCGGAGAAGGGGATTCTGACGGAGCCGCTCGGGTCGATGTAGGTCGCGCAGGGCGGCCCGCACTGCCTCGGCGAAGTCGGGCTGCGACAGAGCGATCGTTGGAGCCGACGACTCGATCGATTCCGGTTCCACCGGCGCGCCGAGCTCGCGTTCGGCGATCATCTGGAACCACGGGTCGACGCTTTGCCGGCGCCAGTCGTGGGCGAACACCGCCCACTGCCGGCAGTCGAGCTCGTAGTCGGCGACCGGCACACGCAGGAAGTCGATGTAGGAGAACAGCGGCGCGAGTTGGTCGGGAAATGCGGTCCCGCCGATCAAGTCCATCGCGCGCGGGTCGCGGGTGAGGATGTCCTGGAGGTGATTGATCGCGGCCAGTCCCAACGTCAGCGATCCAGGCGCCTGGTGTGCGTCGCGGTCGATGATGTAGCGGCAAGCGATGACGGCTTCGCCCGGCGCGGGCGCGCCCTGCCGCTGCGCGTAGGCCCACATGGCGCGCGCGCCCGGGTCCTTGGCGAGATCGTCGGTCGTGGCGTCGTGCAGCGCGAGGAGCATGGTGAACCCGCGAGGCGACGGCTCGGCACCGACGCGCACGATCGCGAACCCCTCGGGTTGGCGCTCGATCCAGTGCGTGAGCACCGCCACCGAGGCCGGCCCTTCGTGTTGCTCGACCATCGCTCGCAGCGGTTCATGGTCCTCCGGCCGCAGCCGATCGAGGTAGCCCTGTCCGAGGCCGCTGAAGTCGAAGAACCGGTGCATCAACGGGTTCGAGCGGTGCAGGAATACGAGGTCGGTGGCTGTCCGGCGGCGCTCAGGCCCCGACGTCGAACGCACCCGCCCGACGAGGTGGCGGCGGACCCGCATGTGGAGCGTGTCGTAGGCGGCGGCGTCGCGCCACCGCAGATCGGTGTCGAGGACATCACGGGCGAGGTCGTGCGGGAACAGTCCCTCGGGCGCGGCGTCGACGAATGAAAGACCACGCAGCCAGTCGAAAAGAGCTGCGGCCTCGCTCGCGGCTCCGAGATCGATCCCGACGCGAATCAGCGCTTCGGTGGTGAACCTCACGTGGGCGCAGAGCTCGAGGGCCCCACGGTGCGCGGCGCTGGGCACCTCGTCGACGAAGCGATCGAGCAGCGACCGGACGACGTCGGGCGCGTACAGAAGTCCAGGTGCGTCGACGGCCGCAGCTCGTTCGTCGCGCTGCACGAGCAGGTCGGCGTACAGGCACAGGGCCAGGGGATGACCGAAGGTCTCGTCGATGATCCGCCCGTGCCGCTCGGGATCGATGCCCTCGGCCGCCAGGAGCCGGCTGGCGTCGTCACGACGGAGGTTGCGGAGACCGACGACCCGAATCAGCGGCTTCCATCCGGGGTCGGCCGTCCACTCGGGCGACGGTGCGAGCCGCCCGGCGATCACGACCACCGACTCGGCGGGCAACGACGGCACGAGCTGTTCACGGATCCAGCCGTCGAGCGGTGCGGCAAGCTCATAGGTGTCGAGCATGAGCACGTCGATGTCCCGCAGCGCTTCGAATTCGGCGGTCGACGCGCCGGGAGTGGTCGCCGTTGGAGCGCCGAGACCGCTCATGAGCCCTTGGGGCGTGGCCTCGACCTGACGGAGGTCGAGCCGGGTCACGGCCCGCCCACGGGCGGTCGCTCGGGCCTCGAACTCGCGGAGGAGCGCCGACTTTCCCACCCCTGGTGGACCGTGGACGAAGAGGACCGCGAACTCCGACTCCCGGTCATCGAGCGCCCGTTCGAAGAGCTTGAGCTCGGCTTCGCGTCCGGCGAAGCGTCGGCTGCGGGCCGACTGCAGCCGCGAACCGAGGGTTGCGGCCTGCCTCGTGGCGCTCGAGCTCCCGGCGTCAGACATCTTTCATCCCCGATGTCACGTTAGCGACGCAACAGGTGCTTTCGGAGCTCAGAGAAAGGCGCGGGCGACGTCGAGGGCGGCGTCGGCGGCCTCGCCTTTGGCGGACAGCCCGGTCGCCTCGCCTCGCGTCATCCGCTGCACGAACACCCGGCAGAACTGCGACGCCGGGCCGGTGATGCGATTCGGTGCGTCCTCGGGTCCGAACACCCAGCTGTCGCCGCCGGACGGGGACTCGAGCTCGATGCGCAGCTCGCCCGGTGGGCGCTCGCGCTCGGACCGCGAGAACGCGTACGGGAGCGCGCGGTAGCCGAGCCAGACGACATGCCGCAGCCGGTCGGTGTCGATGATCGGCAGACCGAGGGCGGTGCGCACGTCGAGGCCGTGCGCCCACACCTCCATGAGCCGGGCAGTGATGAGCGAACGCGGTCGCATGCCCAAGCCCCACTGAACACGCGTCATCGGGTCGAGGTCCGCCAGGACGGCACGCTCTCGAGTCGAGGTCTTCTCCCACCAACCCAGCACCTCGTAGCCCGGGAGCCGCCGGCCGCGGAGCACGCCCCAGTAAGTCACGTCCTCGGAGGAAGCGAGCCGCGCGCCCCAGACGTTGAGGGATCGGTCGCCGTCTCGACACGTGTCCATGACAACCTCGTCGGTGTCGGCGAGGTGCGACACCGTGTCGCGCACGTCCCACCCTCGGGCCGGCGTGGGTCGGAACCAGTCGTCGGCGTCGATCGCTCGCAGGTCCTCCTGCAGCGTGCGCTGCTCGGTCGCGAGGTCGTCGAGCAGCGCGGTGTCGTCAGCGTCCATGCCGCGCGCCCCTCGAACGCCGGCTGCGGCCGTTCGTGGTCGCGGCGCGGCCCTTCGTCGTGAAGTGCACCGGCACCTCTGCCGGGTGGAGCACCGGCGGCGGTGTGGCCCGGCCCCGCTGCCGCAGGTACTCGACGACCCGTCGATGCAGCTTGTCGCCCAGCATCTTGCGCAGCTCCTCACCCATCGACTCGTAGACGGGCTGCGCACCGGTGAACGCCTCCGGGGCCTCGGTGCACCACCACGCGAAGTCGTCGCCGCCTTCACCCCATCCGTCTCGCCCGAACTCGGAGAGCGTCGAGACCACCGTCCCGTCGTCCTGCTCCTCGTCGACGCGCCGCAGCGGGAGCTGCCAGCAGACCTCGGGTTTCATGTCGCTGTGGTGCTTGCCCGTGCGCATCGCGTGCCGATGCAGCGCGCACCCCGGGCCGCTCGGGAACCCGGGACGGTTGAGGAAGATGCAGGCGTCGTCGACCAGCCGGGTGCGCCATTCGGTACGACCGTCCTCGTCCTTGCCGCACTTGGCGTAGATGCCCTTCTTGCGGGCGGCCGTGGCGAACTGCCACTCGTCGTCGGTCAGCTCCTTGGCCGCTCGGACGACGCGGTCGCGGTCCTTGCGATCCGAAAAGTGGGCGCCGTAGGAGCAGCATCCCTGGGCCAGCTCGGGTGCCTTCTCGGTGAACACGCCCTGGCAACCGTGACCGAAGATGCAATGCCAGTGCGAGGTGAGGAACGTCACGTCGATCTGCCAGCGCCGGCCGTCGTCGACGGGGTCGTCGAACGAGACCCACTCGCGTGTCGGCCCGGATCGACTGCTCCCTGACACCGCGTCGAGCGTACAGGCCCTCTCAGTAGGCTTCGTTCATCGAAGACGTCCGCGCGCTGGTGAACGACCTCCAGCTCGCGCTCGGCCCCGACCGGGCGCGCGCCGAGCCGCTCGAGCTCGCGCTGTACCAGCGCGACGCCGGCGTCGATCGTGGACGTGCCGCCGCCGTGTGCTTTCCGGCGTCGGGCGCCGATGTCGCCGCCGCGGTGCGGGTTGCCGCGGGCCACGGTCGCTCGTTCGTGGCGCGGGGGAGCGGCACGGGCCTCGCCGGCGGAGCCACCCCGGTCGACGACCCGGTCGTGATCGTGACGACGCACCTGAACCGGATCCTCGAGGTGGATGCCGACGAGCGGTACGCCTGTGTCGAGCCCGGTGTGCTCAACCTCGATCTCACCCGTGCCGTGGCCCACCTGGGCCTGCACTACGCGCCCGACCCGTCGTCACAGCAGGCGTGCACGATCGGAGGCAACGTCGCCACCAACGCCGGGGGACCGCACTGCCTCGCGGCTGGTGTCACCGCCGCGCACGTGCTCGCGCTCGAGGTGGTGCTGGGGGACGGTTCCGTGACCACCCTGGGCGGGCTCGAGCCCGATCAGCCGGGCTTCGACCTGCGGGGGTGCTTCGTCGGCAGCGAGGGGACGATGGGCGTCGCCACCCGCATCGCCGTCCGGCTCGTGCCGGATCCGCCGGTGGTGCGGACGCTCCTCCTCGACTTCCATTCGATCGACGACGCCGCGGGAACGGTGAGCGAGATCATCGCCGAGGGGATCGTCCCCGCCGCGCTCGAGATGATGGACGCGGAGATCACGCGGGCGGTCGAGGACTTCGTCGGTGCCGGCTACCCGCGCGACGCGGCCGCGGTGCTGCTGGTCGAGCTCGATGGGCTGCGCGGCGGGGTCGACGCCCAGGTCGAAGCCGTCCGCCGGGTCGGCCTCGCCGGGGGCGCCCGCGCCGTGCGGGTGGCGGCGGACGCCGCCGAGCGGGCCCTGCTCTGGAAGGGCCGCAAGTCGGCGTTCGGCGCCATCGCCCGGATCGCGCCCGACTACTACCTCCATGACGCGGTCGTCCCGCGCACTCGCCTCGTCGACGTGCTACGGCAGGTGTACGCGATCGCGGGGGAGTACCAGCTGACGATGATGAACGTCTTCCATGCCGGCGACGGGAACCTGCATCCGCTCATCGTGTTCGACCAACGACAGCCGGGCGTCTGGGAGCGTG
>JAPSGP010000431.1 GCA_031177445.1 Acidimicrobiia bacterium | reverse complement strand
CAGCGCGGTCAGCCCGCCCAGAAGCGCGAGCGCGACCAGCATCACGAGCAGCGCCGCCAACGCGTCCGGCAAGCGTCGCCGCAGCCAGTCGACGATCGGCATCAGGATCGTCGCGAGGAACAGCGCCGCGAGGACCGGCAGGACCACGAGCCGCAGGTGCACGAGGACATAGCCGGCCACGGCGATGGCGCCCGCGACCAGCAGGAACTGCAGGCTCAGCTGCGCCGCGCGGGCGAACGGCGTTTCGGCGGGGGGGCCGAGCGCCGCCCGCAGCGGGCCGGGCCGACCCGGCGGGGGCGCCTCCGGCGACTCGGGGGCCTGCCTCACGCCTCCTGCTTGGGCCGGAGGCGAAGCTCGGTGATCTGGGCGTCGGTCACGCCCTCGACCTCGGCGCGGTAGCCGTCGAGGTCGATTATCTCGCCGACCGCCGGCATCCGGCCGAGCAGTTCGAGTATGTGGCCGCCGATCGTCGCCTCGTGCGGGTCCGGGACCTGGAAGCCGAGCTCGTTCGCCACCACCCTGATCGGCGTCGACCCGTCGACCACGGCAGCATCGCCGTCGTGCCGGATGTGATCGTGGGACTCGACGTCGAACTCATCCTCGATCTCGCCGACGAGCTCCTCGAGGATGTCCTCGAGGGTGACCAGTCCGATCGTGGTGCCGTGCTCGTCCACCACGAGCGCCATGTGCTGGTGACGCCGTTGCAGCTCGCGCAGCACCTCGTCGATCAGCGTGGACTCCGAGAAGCGGCTCACGTCCCGCGCCAGCTCGGTGAGCTTCGTGTCCTGGCCCTTCAGCGCCGCCGAGAGCAGGTCCTTCATGTGGACCACGCCGACGACCGCGTCGAGCCCCCCGTTGTCGGGATCGCAGAGGGGGAGGCGGGTATGGCCGGTGTCCATCGCGCGCGCAGCCGCGCCCCGGACGTCACCCTCGGTGGTCACGTAGTCGATGTCCGGTCGCGGCATCATCACCTCGCGCACGCGCATGTCGCCGAACGAGAAGACGTTCTCCGACAGCCGCAGGTCCTCGGGCTCGATCTCGCCGGCGATCCGGCTCTGTCGCAGCAGCGAGCGCAGCTCCTCCTCCGAGTGCGGCGCGTGGCCGACCTCGCGGGCCGGGGGGACGCCGAACGGCTTGAGCAGCAGATTGCCCATCCCGTTGAAGAGATCGACGAGCGGCTTCGTGACGAGATAGAAGATCCGCATCACCGGTGCCACGAGGAGCGACGTGCGCGCGGTGCGCGAGATCGCGAGGCTCTTCGGCGACAGCTCCCCGACGACCACGTGCAACATGGTGGTCAGCAGGAACGCGACCGCGAACGCGACCGGGAGGCCGGCGACCTCCGCGCTCTCCCCGATCACCGGTTCGAGCAGGTGCTCGAAGGCCGGCTCGGCGAGCGCGCCGAGACCCAGGCTCGAGATCGTGATCCCGAGTTGGCAGGCCGCAAGGTAGGCGTCGAGATGATCGACGGCATGGCGCACAGAGCGTGCCCCCGGTCGCCCCTGACGCACGAAGTCGTCGACCTGGGTGGAGCGCAGGCGGGTGATCGCGAACTCGGTGGCGACGAAGAAACCGTTCGCCGCGACGAGCGCGAGCGCCCCAATCAGCTCGAAGGCCATGGCTTCCCCGCCGAACGCGGGCGCGTACTCGAGCTGTCGTCGTCGGACACGTTTATGCGGCGGGCTCGGCGATCGCGAGCCTCCGCGCGCTGTCCCGGTGGGGCAGGGAGCGCATCAGTCCGCGACATGTTAGCCCGGAGATGGGCGGGCTCGGGCGCAGCCGTCGAGCATGCGTCGGGCGTCGAGTCTAGACTCGACGCCCTGGGGCCATAGCTCAGTTGGGAGAGCGCCTGCTTTGCAAGCAGGAGGTCGCCGGTTCGAGCCCGGCTGGCTCCACTCGCCGGGGAGGCTTCGATTGCATCGGGCTGCTCCTGGGTACAGGATTGGCAGCGCGAGCGATCTGGAGGGACGATGGCGGACGACGAGCCGCGGACGGCCACCGAGGACCCGGCCGCCGCGACGAAGCAGAAGGATTCGGCCACCGGCGAGACCGGCACCGACCAGGAGGTGGGCGACCAGGTCACCGAGAAGCAGTCGCTGCACGAGGGCGGGACCGGCGATGGCCAGGTCACGCCCGAGGCGCCCGGCCGCACTCCCGTCGACGAGCGCGCCGAGATCTCGAACTTCGAGATCGTCAACCACTACTTCAACCGCGCCGCTGAGCGGCTGGGCGTCCGCGACGACGTCGCCGCCGTGATGCGCTCGGCCTACCGCGAGGTCCAGGTGCAGATACCGGTGACGCAGTCGGACGGGCGGATCCACGTCTACACCGGCTACCGGGTCCAGCACAACGGCGCGCGCGGCCCGTACAAGGGCGGCGTGCGCTTCCACCCCGAGGTCGATCTCGACGAGGTGCGCGCGCTCGCGTCGCTGATGACCTGGAAGACGGCGATCGCCGGAATCCCCTATGGAGGGGCGAAGGGAGGCGTGAACTGCCCCGTCGACGAGCTCGAGGAGGGCGAGAAGGAAGTGATCGCCCGCTCGTTCATGAGCAAGATCGACAAGGTGCTCGGCCCGACGCGCGACATCCCCGCGCCTGACGTCAACACCAACGCCCAGACGATGGCGTGGATGATGGACGAGTACGGCAAGCTCCACGGCCACACGCCCGCGATCGTCACCGGCAAGCCGATCGCGCTCGAGGGCTCGTTCGGGCGCGAGGCGGCGACCGGCCGCGGCGTGGTCTACATGTACCGCGAGGCTGCCGCGGCGCTCGACATCCACCCGGCCGACACTCGGTTCACGGTGCAGGGCTTCGGCAACGTCGGGGCCTGGGCGGCGCGGATCATGCAGGAGCTCGGCGCGAAGCTGGTGGCGGCCTCGGACGCGCACGGCGCCATCCGCTCCGAGGAGGGGATCGACGCCGACGCGCTCGCCGCGCACGTCGCCGACGGCGGGCGGCTATCGGAGTTCGAGGGC
>JAPSGP010000146.1 GCA_031177445.1 Acidimicrobiia bacterium | reverse complement strand
AGTCGCGGCTGCCACACCTCCTGGGCGCGATCACTCACCCACGCCAGGCGCGTGAAGTCCGGCAACGTGAAGTCGAACCGGTCCATCGGCGCCGTGCTGGTCGCGTCAGGCATCGCCGTGCGGGGCGTCGCCGTGGGGCACGTCGCCGTGAACATTCCCGACCGCAACCGGCGCCCCGGAGCTCTGGGCGCGCTCGGCGACCAAGCGCTTGACCCCGGCAATCGACGTCGACTGGCCCTGTGCCCAGAGCTCGAGGAAGGTGGCCTCGATCTCCTTCCGCTCGGGGCTGGCCGACAGTGGCACCTCGCCGGCGTCGAGCATCTGCTCCTCCAGCGTGCGGAACAGGCCCTTCCACAGGTCGCAGTGCTCGGTGCGGTTGCGCCAGTCGCCGTCGATGGCGGTGCCCGGGCACTGGCCCTTGCACTGGAGGAAGAAGCGGCAGTCCTTGCACCCGCCGTGCTCCTGGGGGGTGTGGTAGAGCGCGAGGTAGCGCTCGAAGCCCTCGACCTCTGACTTCACGAAGTCGATGCCGTCCTTGTTGGTGCGCCCGCAGTTGGAGGCCTGACCGAAGCCCTCGACGCCGCGCACGGCACGGGTCGTGTAGGGGTCGCACGCGTTCCACACGCAGGTGGTGTTGTCGTCATTGCCGGTGAGGAGGTTGCGCATGTCCTGGAAGAGATCAAGCCTGAGCGTCGTGAGCTCACGCTCGAGCGCAGCGAAGCCCAGGAAGGCCTCGAGGTTCTCGTCGGTGCTCAGGGCGTATGCAGCGCCGACGCCGTCCTCGTCGACCTCGAGCACGTGGAGCCGGGCGGAGGTGACGCCCATCTGCTCGAGGTGCCGGAACCAGCCGTGCATGATCGGCAGCTTGTCGGCGGTGGCGTTGCCGCGGTGGAGCGTGACGATCAGGCTCGGCGGCATGCCCTCGCGACAGAGCCGCTCGAGATTGGCCTCGGTCTTGGCCGTGGCCTCCCGGGTGCGCTCGAGGGTGCCGGCCCACCGTGAGTCGTTGAGCTCGCCCGGCCCGTCCATCGAGATACCGACGTGCACCTTGTACTCGCGGAACATTCGAATGTGCTCGTCGTTGATCAGCACGCCATTGGTCTGGATGCCGTTCGAGCCCCACTTCTCCAGCCCCCAGCGCCACAGCTCCTCGAGGTCGGCCTCGGGCACGAGCAGTGCCTCGCCCCCGAAGAGCGTGAACGGACCGCCCTCGCGCTCGGTGGCGGCCTTCATCGCCTCGACGTCGTAGGCACGGGGCACGTTTCCGGCGTCGCGCTGCGGGTTCTGGTAGCAGTACTGGCACTGGATGTTGCAGGCGACACCCAGCGGCCGTAGCTCGACGCTCATGTCTCTCGACTGTACGGGTCAAACGCACCTGTGGATAGAGGCATGGCAGCGGCTTCCACGTGGTCAGCCCTAGCCCAGTCGCTACGGCGCGAGTACGCCACCCTGGTCGGTGTGTGGCACGTCGCTGTGTGGAGAGTCGGTGTGCGGAGTGTCGCTGTGTGGTTGGCGCTGCGGAGTATCCCCGATGTCGAAGTGGAACGGTAGGTCGCCATGGGCGTCGCCATGTGGGTCGTCGGCGTGCGGCACGTCACCGTGGAGCGGACTGGGGCCCTGGTCGAAGTGTTGGATGCCGTCGACGTGCTGGGGGCCTTGATCACTGTGCGGGGTGGTCGTGGTAGTCGTCGAGGTGTCGGTGTGATCGGCATGCGTGTCGGCGTGATCACTGTGCGGGGTATCAGAGTGGCCACCATCAGCATGGTCGCCGTGCGCGGAATCACCGTGGGTAGCGCCGCCTTGCGAGTCCCCGTGCGCGTCGCCATGCGCGCCGGTGGATGTCGTCGTGCTCGACGTGGAGGTGTCGGTGTGCGCGTTGTCGGTGTGGTCGTCGCCGCAGGCGGCGACCAGCCCCCCCGCTCCGAGTACCACCGGGATCGCCGCACCCGCCCGGAGCAGGGCCCGCCGCGAGAACTCGCGCTCACGATCCGCTCGTTCGTCGGATTCGATCGTCGGATCGTCGTCAGCAGCCATCCCCGCCCCCTTGTGCGAAAGGGACCTTAGCCCGGTCCCGGGCGGGGTGCTCGGACGGCGTTCACGACGACGTGTCGGCCTGATCGCGGCACGTCGGTCGCCATCCAGTTTTCCGAGATGTCGCCGTGCGTTAGCTGGACGGGCGGGTCAGGGCTCGGGGGCGACCTTCACCAGCGCTGCGACCGCCCTGTACGCGGCCTCGGCCGGTCCGACCTCGTCGGGCCGCAGCATGTTCGCCATGATGCGCAGCACCCACTCCATGAGCGTGCGCGACTGCATCCCGATTCGAGTGAGCTCGCGCATCACCGCGGGGTTTCCGATCGCCCGGACGAAGGCGCGCGCCACCTTGAAGTACAGGCCGTAGATCTCGTCGAGCCGCTGCTCGTACCGGCGGAGCGCGAGCCCGTCGCCGGTGGCCAGGGCGAGCTCGAGCACGTCGGCCGCGAGGCGGCCGGTCTCGTAGGCGTACGCGATGCCTTCGCCGTTGAAGGGGTTCACCGACCCGGCGGCGTCGCCGATCACGAGCCAGGTGGGGCCGGTCTTCGGCATCACCGAGCCGCCGGTCGGAAGCTTCCCCCCGGTGGGCGGCCCGCACGAGGTCTCCGGCCGGATGTCCCAGCGCGGCGGTGCAGTCGCCACGAACGCGTCCATGAGCTTGCTCGTGTTCACCGACTTCCAGCCGGAGAACGTCGACAGCAGACCGACGCCGACGTTGACAGTGCCGTCGCCGACGGGAAACACCCAGCCGTAGCCCGGGAGGTGGTTGCCGTCGCGATCGCGCAGGTCGAGGTGGCTCTCGATCCAGGGTTCGTCGTGGTACGGACTGGTGAAGTAGCCGCGCACCGCCATGCCCAACGGGTAGCTGCGGTCGCGGGCCGCGCCCAACGCCCGGCCGAAGCGCGAGTTCGCGCCGTCGGCGACGACGAGATAGCGGGCCCGCACCTGCTCGTGCGTCCCGCTCTCCCGGTCGTGGACCACCGCGCCGGTCACGAGCCCGCCTTCCACCAGCGGCTCGACGGCTTCGGTGGCCGGGCGCAAGGTCGCGCCCGCCTTGACCGCACGCCCCGCGACCATCTCGTCGAGGTCGCGCCGGCGCACCACGTATCCGAATGGAGGCATGTCTGGATGCTCGGGCCAGGCGAGCTCGAGCGTCACCCCGTGGGCGATGGACCGGAGACCGTCGTACCGCAGGTACTGGGCGAGTAACTCCGCCAGCCCGAGGTCGTGGAGCTGGCGGACCGCCCGGGGGGTGAGCCCGTCGCCGCACGTCTTGTCCCGCGGGAAGCGCTTGCGCTCGACGACGAGCACCCGCCGGCCCTGATCGGCCAGCCAGGAGGCCGCCGCCGCCCCCGCGGGACCGGCGCCGACCACGAGCACGTCGTACTGCTCTCGCACCGTGCGCATGGTCCCACAGCGCACCCGCGATCACCGCACGCGACGCTGCTCACAAGTTCACAAGTCGCGACCGGTGTCGCGCACCGCGAGAAGGGCGACTACCACGGTCCCCAATGTGCCCGCAGTTCCTCTACCGTGGTACTACTGCGACGATTCGGGCGGAGCAGCGCCGAGTCAGGGTCGGCGGCGCACCAGCTCGACGGCGAACACGGGAGGACGCGGGGGCGATGCCCAACCTCATCCCCGACAGCGTGCTCGGCTTCGAACTCGGCTGGGCACAGCCGGCGGGGCGGCTCATCTGGTCGACCTTGGTCATGGTGATCGGCCTCGTCTTCGTTACCGCGCTCATCAAGCCGCCATTGCCGCACAAGCTGCTCAGCCCCCGCCAAGGAGTGCCGCTGCTGATCGCCCTCGTCATCGGGAGCTACGTGATCGGCGTGTTCGTCGATCCGCTCCAGGTCTTCGTGGTGTGGGTCATCTTCGGCGGCGCCACTGTGCTCGCATTGGCGATGGTGGTCTCGCGTGACCCCCGACCGGCCGACCGCACCACGACTTGGGCGGAGGCGATGGCGGGCGCGGTCGCGGTGGTGTTCTTGATGGTCCTGGCCTACGGGGTCGTCCCGCACGAGTGGATCACGTTCGCCGACAAGTACCTGCAGTGGACGCCCGACAAGATCTTCATCGAGACGTACCCGGTGAAGGTGTCGTACGAGGCGGTGCGCGACTTCGTCGTCATCGGGATCTACGTGGTCCTCCTCGGGGCGAACCTCAAGCTCTGGACCATGTGGCAAGGCCGCCTCGCTCCCAAGGCCGAAGCCGCGGGCGAGGCTAAGCCCTCCCGCTTGTCACGCTTCGGTCGTCCGTTGAAGACCCAGGCATAGGAGCTGGCGATGGCGCGCACCGATGCGAATCCGCCGATGCCGGACTTCGTCACCGATTACGAGCTGCAAGAAGTCGACCCGTCCTACCTGACGTCGGCGGTGAAGCCGAAGCAGTTCCTGCACATCGACCAGGCCGAGTGCATCCTGTGCGAAGGCTGCGTCGACATCTGCCCATGGAAGTGCATCCACATGGTCTCCGTGGACGCGATCAGCGACGCGGTGGGCACCGAGCAGCCCGGTGAAGACCCCACCGACCACGTCGCCTTCATCGTCGACGAGGACGTCTGCACGCGCTGCGCACTGTGCGTCGACCGCTGCCCGACCGGCGTGATCATCCTCGGGAAGATCACGACCGACATCGCCGAGGGCGACCCGCACGTTCGCACCAACCGGCACGGATACTCATACGGAGTGCGCTTCTAGTGGCGATCGGCAACGGCAGGAACGGCGGGAACGGCAACGGACGCAGGTTGGCCAAGGTCCTCGAGACCGCCGACGAGAAGATCCGCGGATCGCAGGCGTGGACCTCCATCTTCCGACCCGGTTCCGTCTACCGCCGCGGCTACACCGACAGCCCCCGCAACCGGTCCTACGTGATCATGAACAACGTGCTCTACCACCTCCACCCGGTGAAGGTGAAGCGGCACGCGGTGAAGGTGTCGTACACGTTGTGCCTCGGCGGGCTGTCGTTCTTCTTGTTCATCGTGCTCACGGTCACCGGCATCTTCCTGATGTTCTTCTACCGGCCGACGGCCGCGGCCGCGTGGAACGACGTGCAGACGCTCGAGACCGCGGTCACGTTCGGATCGCTCGTACGCAACATGCACCGGTGGGCGGCCCATCTCATGGTGCTCACGGTGTTCTTGCACATGAGCCGCGTCTTCTACCACGGGGCCTACAAGGCACCGCGCGAGTTCAACTGGGTGATCGGCGTGATCCTGCTCACGCTGACCCTGCTGCTCTCGTTCACCGGCTACCTGCTGCCGTGGGACCAGCTCGCTCTCTGGGCGGTCACGGTGGGCACGAACATGATGGGATACACGCCGGTGTTCGGGTCGCAGGTGAAGTTCGTGCTGCTCGGATCACAGGAGATATCGAGCGCGACCTTGCTCCGATGGTACGTGCTCCATGTCTTGTTACTCCCGTTTGTCATCGTGATCTTCATGGCCGTGCACTTCTGGCGAGTCCGGAAGGACGGCGGTCTCTCGGGACCGCTGTAGGAGCGAGATGACCGAGGTACCCGAGCACCTACTGAGGCGAAGCAGGGAGCGCCGGAAGGCGCTCGGCCTGCCCGTCCCCGGCGAAGAAGGCGAAGAGGCAGCGCCCGCCGCGGAGGCGCCGGCCGAGGGCGAGGCGGCGCCCGAAGCTGAGGCGCCCGCGGCTGAGGCGCCCGCGGCCGAGGCACCGGCAGCGGCCGGCGGCGAGGGTGACGGCGGCGGCGACCGGGGCGGAGTGCCCGCGCACCTGCTGGAACGCTCGCGGCGGCGGCGCGCCGCGCTCGCAGGCGGCGGCGACGGAGGCGCTGAGGCGCCGGCCGCCGCGGCAGCCGCGCCTGCCGGCGGGGGGACCGCGACGGCCACCGCACCCAAGATCGCCGCGCCCACTGTCACCGGTCCCGGCGGGCACACCCAGCGTCTGCTCACCGTGGTCAAGTCGGGGTCGATCCAGCAGACCCGGGCCGAGGCGCAGGACAAGGTGCACACGTGGCCCCACCTGCTGGTGGTCGAGTTCGCGGCGACGCTCGTCGTCAGCGCGGCGCTGCTGATCTTCTCGGCGTTGGTGCGCGCCCCACTGCTCGGCCTCGCCGACTTCAACCGAACCCCGAACCCGTCGAAGGCGCCGTGGTACTTCCTCGGCCTCCAGGAGCTGCTGACGATGTTCCACCCGATGGTCGCGGGTGTGACCATCCCGGGCATCGCGCTTGGCCTGCTGGCCTTCGCCCCCTACGTCGACAAGAACCCGTCGCACGTGCCCAAGGATCGCAAGTTCGCGATCTCGATCATGACGCTGTTCCTCATGCTGTGGGCGGTGCTGGTGATCATCGGGTCGTTCTTCCGTGGCCCCGGGTTCAACTTCGTCTTCCCGTGGAACAACGGGATCTTCTTCGAGCTGTAGAGAGATAAGAGGAGCAAGCGCGTGATCCTGATCGTCGCCATCCTGGCCTTGCTGCTGCTCGCGGCAGTGGCGATCGTGGCCATGGGTCGCCGCCGGTCGGCGATCGGCCAGCTCGACCGCGACGCGGTGAAGCGGGACCGTTCCGATGTCCCCGACGCACTGCCCGAGACCGCTCCCGGAACCGAGCTCGCCCAGCTCGACGAGGAGGCCAAGCAGCGCGCCGACCAGGCACGGCAGTCGCTCGAGCCCGCCGGACCCCGCGCGCCGGCCCAGTACGTGCCGGTCGACGAGGAGGAGATCGGCCTCAGCAGACGGCAGTTCTTCAACCGCGGGATCCTCGCCGGCCTCGGCATCTTCACCGCCGGGTTCGGCGTCGCCATGCTCGGTTTCCTGTGGCCGCAGCGCGCCGGCGGCTTCGGCGCCAAGGTGAACATCGGCTCGGTCGACGACGCCAAGAGCGCCTTCGCCGACAAGATCCCCTACTACAACGCCGGCGCCAAGACCTACCTCGTCGCCTACCCGAAGGACGATCTGCCGAAGGCCGAGCAGGTCTACGACCCGCAGATCTTCCAGGGGATGGAGCAGGGCTACGTCGCCCTCTATCAGCGCTGCGTCCACCTCGGCTGCCGGGTCCCGTGGTGCGACACCTCTCAGTGGTTCGAGTGCCCGTGCCACGGCTCGAAATACAACCGGGTGGGTGAGAAGCGCGGCGGTCCGGCACCCCGCGGGCTCGACCGCTTCCCGCTCGAGGTCTCGGGCGGTCAGATCACCGTCGACACCGGCACGATCATCCAGGGCCCGCCCATCGGCA
>JAPSGP010000430.1 GCA_031177445.1 Acidimicrobiia bacterium | reverse complement strand
CTTCGAGTCGAGCGGGCCCGGGCGCTACCACCTCGAGCTCCGACGCGGATCGGTGGTCGTCGCGGTGGCCAGCCCGATCTACCTGGAACCGTGAAGCTGCGACCGAGCAATAACGTGCACCCGATGCGAGCCCGCTCCGCGATCCTCGTCGTGTTCACGCTGGTCGCCTGCGCGTCCTCCCTGACGATGGCCGGGGGACTGCCGGCGGGTACCGGACCACCCTCGCTCAGCAAGGCCGACGCGCCGTGGCCGCGCCCAGACCGGTTGCTCGACCGGGTGCGCGCCGCCGGCCTGGAGCCGGCGCGCACCGAGCTCCTCGACTACCACGTGCACGCCCATCTCGACGTCTTCGTCGACGGCCGGCGCACGAAGGTGCCCGGGGGGATCGGGATCAGTACCGAGATCCCGGAGCGGGAGACCGAGGACGGACTGCGCTTCTACTCGTTGTCGGGCATCGGCTGCGACCGGGCCTGCATCTCCCCGCTCCACACCCACACCGACTCCGGGATCCTCCACACCGAGTCACCGGTCGACCGGCTGAACACACTCGGCGAGTTCTTCACCGAATGGGGCGTGCGCCTCACCCGGAAGTGCGTCGGCGGCTATTGCAAGCCGGGTACCAAGATCGCGGTCTACGTCGACGGCGAGCGGTTCACCGGGGATCCGCGGTCCATCGAGCTCGAGAACATGCGCGAGATCGCAGTCGTGATCGGGAAGCCGCCGAAGAAGATCTTGAGGACGGCGGACTTCACGCAGGAATGACCGGCGCCGTACCGGTCGCTACAGGATGCGCGGCTCCGGGACCGGGACGATGAACCTGCCGCCGCGTGCGCGGTACTCGGACTCCTGCTCCATGATCTCGTCGAGAAAGTTCCACGTGTTGATCAGCAAGTAGTCGGGCATGTCGGCGAGGATCCGATCCGGCGGCCGCACCGGTTGGCGCGTGCCCGGCATGTGGAGTGCCTGCTTCGCGGGATTGCGGTCGGCCACCCATTCGGGCACTCGCCCGGCGGGGCCCAACGCGTTCAGCATCACCGCGCCCTTCGCCGCGGCGCCGTACGCCGCGATCGTCGCCCCTTCCTGCT
This sequence comes from Acidimicrobiia bacterium, assembly GCA_031177445.1. Classification (GTDB taxonomy): domain Bacteria; phylum Actinomycetota; class Acidimicrobiia; order IMCC26256; family JACDBD01; genus JAPSGP01. The sequence goes on along the minus strand of JAPSGP010000430.1, from coordinate 1,896 downwards.
GCAGGCCGAACAACAGCTCGGAGAGCCGGGTGAGGAGGCCGTTCACCCGGTTCGAAAAGTCCTGGTAGTAGGGAACGCGTGGGAGCCCGATCGCGTCTTCCTCGGCCAGCAGCGCCTGTGTGCGCGCGCTCGGCTGCCGGCTCCCGTCGCTCCTGGCCGCCCACACGCGCAGCGTGCCGCCGTGGATCGGGACTCGCTCGATGTCGACGATCGTGAGCGCGTGCCGCCCGAAGAGGCGCGAGATCGACGTGGCCGAGTAATAGAAGAGGTGCTCGTGGTAGATCGTGTCGAACTCGAGCTTCTCGACCAGCTCTCGTACGTACGGGGTCTCGACGATCAGCACACCGTCGGGTGCGAGCAGATGGGCCAGGCCGCTGATGAAGTCGTCGATCGCGGGCACGTGGGCCATGACGTTGTGCGCGTGAAGGACGTCGGCTTCCACGTCGGAGGCTCGCAGCTTCTCCGCCAGCTCCATGCCGAAGAACGCGCTGATGGTCTCGATTCCTCGCTCCCGGGCGACAGCAGCCACGTTCTCGGCCGGCTCGATGCCGAGCACGGGCACGCCGGCGGCGAGATACGACTGCAGGAGATAGCCGTCGTTGCTCGCGACCTCGACGACGAGCTCGTTCGTGCCCAGCGACCGCTCTCGCACGACACGCTGGGCGAGTGCCCGGTTGTGGTCGACGACGGTCTGGGCAAAGGACGAGAAATACAGGTACTCCCGGAACAACTGCTCGGGTGGGACGGAGACGGTGATCTGCGCGGTTGAGCACTCCGGGCACACCACGAGCTCCAAGGGATAGAAGTCCTCGGGGCCGGCCAGGTTCTCGGGATGGACCAGCGCGTTCGCCAGCGGCTGATCACCCAGTGAGAGCACCGGCTCCAGCGACCGGGCGCCGCACGCGCGGCACGTGAGCTGCAGATCGGTCAACCGAGGCAGCTTACGACCGCATCGGTCTTTCTACGACGGCGGTCGGCAAAGCCGCCGCCGTCGTCCTGATGCCGGCTCGCTGACGCTCGCCTCCGCGCGTCTCACGCCCGCGACACCTGCCGGATCTGATCCTCGAGCGAGGTCGGCGCGATTCCGTGACGCGCCAGCAGCCGCTCGAAGCTCGCCCCGTCACCGACGTAGTGGTCGGGCGCAGCACCCGGTTCGAGGGCGCGCTCGATCGCCAGCTCGGGCCGGCCCAGCACCCGCCGCACGATCTCGGCGAGCTCAGCTGCTTCCACGACCTCGCCTCCGGTCTCGAAGATCACACTCGCTTCATCGCCGTCGAGCGCTTCGGCCAGGAACAGCGCGAGCACGTCGCCGACCGCGGTGTACGAGCGCCACAGCTCTCGCTGGGCGCGGATCACCAGCGGCTCGCCGGCGCGCGCTCGATCCACGAGGTCCCCGAGCACGAAGCGGTCACGGTCGGGCATGAACGGCCCACCGACCGAGTAGATCCGGCCGAGGATGAATCGACTGTCGAGCGCGCGGCAGTGGCGCTCGAACGCCACCTCGTCCTCCCGCTTGAGCGTGGCGTAGGGGTCGTGCTCCAGGTCGTCGACGAATCCGCCGCCGCGCCGGTACACGGCGCCCGACGACGCGAAGCAGAACGCGGCCGGCCGAAGCCGGTCGAGCGCCGTCAGCATGATGGCGGTGATGTCGCGGTTCTGACGGACGAACTCGGCCGTGCCCAGGCTCTGGGCGAGGTGGCGCATGAGGTACGCAAAGTGCAGGACGCACACGCGCTCTCCACCGAGGTCGAGACCAGGAAGCTCCGAGAGCGGCTGCACGTCGATCGAGCGGCCCGTCCGCAGCTCGACGGCGCGACCGGCCGAGGCGAAGGCGCGCAGTCTCCTCTCCGAGGCGGCGCCGAGGGCCTCGTCTAGGATGTGCAGCGTCGCCGTCCC
>JAPSGP010000429.1 GCA_031177445.1 Acidimicrobiia bacterium | reverse complement strand
CAGTGCCTGCGCATCATCTTTGCCACTGCTGAACGGGTATTTGTCAATGCCCAGGCCGAGGGCGGTTCTTTGGATGTGTTCGCTTTCGATGCGCGAACCGGAAGACGCGTCTGGACGACCCGGCTTTCTGACCAACCCACGCCAGCCGTCGCTCAGCACCTCGTTTTCCTGCGTGGCATTCCGAGTGAGCCGGGCCCGACCGTGGTCGCCGACGACTCCCGCGGCGGCTTCCGAGCCCTCGATGCCGAGACCGGGGAGCTGCGATGGCAGACCAGGGTGGAAGGTCCCATCCCGCCTGGGCAGACGTTCGCCCGAGCGGTTGGACGGAATGTTGTAGTCGTTCAGGCAACGTCGAGCGGAGAGGTGCGCCCGTACAGGGAGTTCCTGCGTGGCCTCGACCGTGCGACCGGCGAACCGCGCTGGCAATTCGACGTACCCACCGACTTCAGCGTGTCGGTCGCCGCCGTCAACGACGGCGCAATCGCGCTGGTCGCCATGCCAATACGGCAGTCTGCTGAAGCGCAGCTCGCGGGCCCACAGGTCATCGCACTGGATGAACACACGGGCGTCGTGCGCTTCCAGGTTCCGCTTCCGGGGCGCCGGACAGAGAGCCCCGAGAGCCCGGTCGTGATGTCGGACTCGGTGATCGTCGCGAGTACCGCCACCGGTGTCACCGCGCTCGATGCATCGTCCGGGGAAGTGATGTGGCAGATCGATGACCTTCGAGTGGTTGGCCCGATTACGAATCGAGGCACGTTTGCGGGAATTCGAGGCAACGGCAACTTGCTTGTCGTCGACGCCAGGACCGGGGAACGGATCTACACGGTCCCGGGCGGTCAGGCAACCAGAGTCGTACGCTCAGGATTCTCCGTATCTGATCTAGGCGTGCACGCAACGCGACGACTCGCGATCATCTGGGAATACGCGGGAGCCACCGCCTTTGACCCGAGGACCGAGACGAAAAGTTGGAACGCTCGGGTGCGCTATCCCGCGCTGACCGGGCAGGTGGTGCACGGCCGCGTCTATCTCAGCGGTGGGTGTTTGCCCATTTGACCGAAGGTACGGTGGCCACCCGACAAGGGAACGGTCCCGCAGCGAACGCTCTGTAGCTACGTCTCGTCTACGCCGACGCAGCCTCCCGTCACGTAGACGTTCCGACCGACGAACCAGCTCTTGCCGCCACCGAGAGGTGCGCGCTCGCTCCACCGGATCCTGCCGGTGCGTGCATCACGAGCGATCATGTCTGCTCGCTCGTGCGAGCCGACTTGGCTCGTATTGATGATGAGCGCGTCACTCACCGTGATCTTGCCGCCAGCGGCCGAGTCCCAGAGCCGGCGCCCCGTGCGAGCGTCGAGCGCGACCTGCTCGACTGAATTCGAAGTAAGCGCAACCACAACGCGAGCGTCCGCACCAGCAATGTCATTGGCTCGAAGTGGCGTTGACCAACGTGACTGCTTGCTTTGTGGATCACGAGCATTCACTGGCCCGAAGGGCGGTGTGAACTCGAACACCAAACCCCAGCTCGGGCCTGTCTTCAGCTCTCGGTCCCGCGGTTGTTCCCAGAGCTGCTGACCGGTGGCGAGGTCGACCGCCACCTGACCACCGACTGAACCACCAGAGCCATCGCGTCCCGAATACTTGATGACGGCGGTGTCGTCGTCCACCACCGTCACACGGAAGACGTCGAGCGATCCGGCGAGGGGGTGTGTGAAAGTCCAGGTCAAGTCGCCGGTACGACGATCGATCGCGTGTAGCACCCCGGAGTTCCAATGATCCTGAGCGAGCAGCACGAGGTCGCCTGAACCGGCAAGAGGCACTGACCCATCGAGAGCGCTCTCCCAGCGATTACGTCCCGTCTTCGGATCGAGGCCACGCAGATGGGAATCACGTCCAACGACAACGATCGTGTCGCCAGCCACGCTGAACTGCTCTGTTGGGGGTGGGTAGTAGACGACGGGCTCGGTCCATTGCCTGCGCCCGGTGCGACTGTCGATGGCGACGATCCTCGCCGGACCTCCTGTACCCCGTACGCACTTCGTGTCGTACACGTACACCAGTCGTCGCGCCTCGCCCACGACGCGTCGAACGCCCGGACCTTCGGCGATGCTTCGCCAACGTTCGTGACCGCTCCTTCGATCCAAAGCAACGAGGAAGGGCTTCGGGTCGTCGGAACCGACGTCTGTGAGCACTCCCTCGACGGGAGCGATAAGGAGGGCGAGCGCGATCGACAGCGTCGGGGCAGTCCGGCCCAACGCTGAGCGTCTGGCCACGCCAGCACGGTATTCCGATCGAGACTTCGAGGGGCACCGGCTCCTTGTACCCCTCGAACTTCCGGGGTCGGGAGGTGCCTGCGTTCGCTCGATTCGAGCGACGCAGGCGCAAACACGCCGTCATCCGCCGCTGCACCACCCGAATCAACAGGTGAAACAAATCGTCTCCTTCGGGTTCTCTAGTGGTGTGGGAGCGGACCGCGGCCAGCCGACGCGGCTGGACGACGCCCACGTTTCTTTTGAACAGTTCGTGGCCGCCGAAGGTGAGCGACTTCGGCGAGTGCTCATCGCTCACTACGGGCTGGAGGTCGGCCCTGACGTTGCTGCCGACGCTCTCGCCTGGGCATGGGAGCACTGGGAGCGCGTCGCCGGAATGGCGAATCCCGTCGGTTACCTCTACCGAGTCGGGCAGTCCTCGGCGCGGCGTCACCGTCGGTGGCGGAGGCCGCTCGTTCTGCCTCGGGAAGAGTTCCCAGAGAGCGATCGACCCATCGCCGAGCCCGGACTCGAAGTCGCGCTCGCGAAATTGAGGCCACGACAACGTGTCGCCGTACTCCTGGTGCACGGCCTCGACTGGTCGTACCAGGAGGCCGCAACTGCTATGGGCATCTCGGTGAGCGCACTTCGCAATCACATTCATCGTGGCATCAAGCGGCTGCGCCGCGAGCTAGGGGTGGTGGAATGATCACCGATCTTGAAGACCGCCTGCGTCGC
>JAPSGP010000145.1 GCA_031177445.1 Acidimicrobiia bacterium | reverse complement strand
GGCCGCTGCCCGCTACCGGCTCACCGGCGCACCGAGCTGGTGGGACGGCGTCGTCCAACACAGTGGCCTCGCGCTCTCGTACCTCAACTACTACGACGCCGAGGCCGCGTGGCAGTTGGCGCACGATCTCGGCGCGCAGCCCGCCTGCGCGATCATCAAGCACGCCAACCCGTGTGGCGTCGCCGTGGCCGACGACGTCGCGACCGCTTATCAACTCGCGCTCGAGTGCGACGAGCTGTCGGCGTTCGGCGGCATCGTCGCGCTGAACCGTCCCATCGACGACGCAACCGCGGCGCGGATGGTCGCGGGCCCGCAGGCCGACGTGATCGTCGCGCCCGGCTATGCGTCGGGCACGCTCGACGCGCTGGTGAAGAAGCGCAAGAACACCCGTCTGCTCGAAGCGCCGGTGCCGCACCGTGACGGCCTCGACTTCCGCCAGCTCACCGGCGGCTTTCTCGTGCAGGCGGCGCCGAGCTTCCCCGCCGGACGGGACCAGTGGCGCGTCGTCACCAAGGTCCAGCCGACCGAGGAGCAGTGGCGCGACGCCGAGCTCGCGTGGCGCGTGTGCGGCTACGTGAAGTCCAACTGCGTCGTGCTCGTGAAGGACGGTCAGGCCGTCGGGATCGGGGCCGGGCAGCAGAGCCGGGTTGCAGCGGGGGAGATCGCCGCCCGCAAGGCCGACGGCCGGGCCAAGGGGGGCGCGTCGGCGACCGACGGCTTCTATCCCTTCCCCGATGGCGTCGAGGCCGCGGCCGCGGCCGGCGTTGCGGTGGTCGTGCAGCCCGGCGGCGCGGTCCGCGACGACGAGAACGTCGCTCGCGCCGACGAGCTCGGTCTGGCGATGGTGCTCACCGGCGAGCGACACTTCCTGCACTGATGGGCGGGTGCGGATGAGCGCAGTCATGATGCCGGGCGGCCCCGTCGCCGAGGCCGTGTTCGCAGAGCTGCGCCCGCGCATCGCCAAGCTGGTGGAGAACGGGCACCGGCCCGGGCTGGGCACCATCCTCGTCGGTGACGACTCCGCCAGCGCCGGCTACATCCGGATGAAGCAGGAGAAGGCGGCCGAGCTCGACTTCAACTCGCCCCACTTCCACCTGCCGGCAGACACGACCCAGGCGCAGCTCGTCGGCGCGATCTACGAGTTCAACGACGACCCGACCGTCGACGCCATGCTCGTCCAGCACCCCGCGCCCCCGCAGATCGACTACGAGGCGGCGCTGCTCGAGATGGATCCCGACAAGGACGTCGACGGTCTGCATCCGGTGAACATGGGCCGGCTCGCGCTCATGATGCCGGGCCCGGTGCCGTGCACCCCTGCAGGCATCGAGGCGCTGCTCGCTTACTACGAGATCCCCGTCGCGGGGCGCGAGGTGTGCATCCTCGGGCGGGGAACGACGCTGGGGCGCCCGCTCGCGCTCCTCCTGTCACAGAAGCGGCCGACGGCCAACGCCGCGGTGACCGTCGTGCACACCGGCGTGCCGGACTGGCCCGACTACACCCGGCGGGCCGAGATCGTGATCGCCGCCGCCGGGGTGCCCGGCATCCTGCAACCCGAGCACCTCACGCCCGGGACGGTGGTGGTCGGCGGGGGCGTGCGCTACGAGGGTCGCCGGCTCCTGCCCGACGTCGACGAGCGCTGCGAGGAGGTCGCCGGCTACATCACGCCGCGCGTCGGCGGGGTGGGCCCGACCACCATCGCCATGCTCTTCCGCAACGCGGTCGAGGCCGCCGAGCGACGAGCCGCGCGCGGCGCATGAGCTCCTCGGTCCCGTCGGCGCCGGCGGCGTCGACCGAGACTTGTCCGCTTTGTGGCACTCCGACCGTCGGGGTCGAGCGCTGCCCGTCGTGCGGCTATCACCTCGCCGGTGTCGGGGGCCGCCCAGGACCGTGGACCCGGCCGGCGCTGTGGTGGACCGCCGCCGGGCTCCTCGTCGTCTACGCGATCACGCTGTTGATCGTGGCGCTGGCGCGCTAGCAGTCCGGGCCCGGGCGCGCCGCGCCTTGTAGCCTGACGCCCACGTCACGTTTCGTCGTGTGGGAACGGCGAAGTGGCAGGGGGGAAGATGAGAGGGCGCGGTCGAGTTGCGCTGGTGTTCGCGTGGGCGGTGCTGTTCGGGCTCGGGGCGTGCGGCGGCGGTGGGACCAGCGGCGGGTCGGGCGATGCCGTCCGCTATGGGTTCGACTTCGAGCTCAATCTCTCCGACACGTTCGATCCGCAACAGAGCCTGTCGACGTGCGACCGCCTCGCGCTCGAGTGGATCTACGGAACACTCACGACGATCGACGAGAACGGCCAACCCCAGCCGGGTCTCGCCGAGAGCTGGGAGCTCGACGACGCCGCGGGCACGTTCACGCTGACCCTGCGCGAGGGGCTGCGGTTCTCGGACGGGACGCCGTTCGACGCGGAAGCCGTGGCCGCCGGGCTCGAGTACTTGAAGACCGGCGAACAGTCGAGCGAGGACCTCGTGGGGATGGAGTCGGCTCGCGCGCTCGACGATCGAACGGTAGAGATCACCCTCGACGGTCCAGGGTTCTCCCTGCCGTTCGGGCTCGCGTTGCGCGGCGGGATGATTCCGGCACCGTCGACGTACGACATCGACGATCCCGACCGGTCGTCGGCGGGCACCGACCCGGTCGGGGCGGGCCCGTTCCGCTTCGTCGAGTTCCAGCCCGGTGACAGCATCGTGTTGGAGCGCAACGAGCGCTACCGGGGCCCGCGGGAGTACGAGTTCGACCGGCTCGAGCTCCGCCAGGTCGGCGTCGGCAACCCGGCGGTGAACGCGGTGCGCGCCGGAGAGCTCGATGTCGTCGGGTACGAGGCCGAGTCGCAGGGCGCAATCGACCGCGACAGCTCGCTGCGCTCGAACAGCCGGCTCGGCGAGGTGTACGCGCAGCTCCAGCTGCGGCTGGACGACCCGTTCGACGACGTTCGCATCCGCCAGGCCGTGAACTACGCGATCGACCGGCAGGCGTACATCGATGTCGTCCAGAACGGCGTCGGCACGGTGGCGTGGATGCCGTACCCGGAGTCGTCGCCCAACTACAACCCCGACGTGGCCGAACTCTACGAACGGGATCTCGACCGTGCCCGCGCCCTGCTGGCCGAGGCCGGCGTGCCCGACGGGTTCGAGTTCGACATGGCGATCCCGGGTGGGGTGACCGGCCAGGAACGACAGGCCGAGCTCTTGCAGTCGCAGCTCGCCGAGGTCGGCATCCGGGCCAACATCGTGCCGCTGGGCACCGATATCGCCACCGAGTACTACCTGCAACGCACCGGTGACGCCTTCTCGGCCGCCCGTCCGGCGGGTCCAGACCCGATCGGTCAGGTCGAGGCCCAGTGGGGCGAGTTCCAGTTCGTCGCGATCCACAACCTCGCAGAGCGCGCCGATCTCACCGACCTCGTCGAGCAGGCAAAGGCCGCGCCCACCGACGAAGCGCGGGCGGAGATCATGCAGCAAGCAATGGCGATCATCGTCAACGAAGCCCTCGAGGTGCCGATCGCGTTCACGCCCCGGAACGTCGCATGGAGCAACGAGCGCCTCGCGGGCGAGATCGGCGCGCCGTCCGAAATTTGCGACCCGGTGGATCTCGAAGGCGTGAGCCTCCGCTAGCTGTGGGCGGATTCATCGCGCGCCGGCTGCTCGCGCTCATCCCGCTGCTGTTGCTGATCAGCTTCGCCGTGTTCGCACTCGTGCTCGCGATCCCGGGCGACCCGGCTCGCACGATCGCCGGGGGTCTCGATGCCGACGAGCAGCGGGTGAGCGAGATCCGCAGCGAGCTCGGCCTCGACGATCCCTTCGTCGTACAGTACGGCCGCTGGCTCGGCGACGTCGTGACCGGCGACCTGGGTAGCTCGCTGTTCACCGAACGCACCGTTACCAGCGAGCTTGCCGACCGCTTCCCGGTCACCCTCAGCCTCGCCCTGGGCGCGGTCGTGCTCGCAGTGCTCATCGGGGTCCCACTCGGCATCCTCGCAGGCACGCGGCCGGGATCATTCGTGGACCGAGTGGTCGGCGTGGGGACGAGCTTCGGGATCGCAGTTCCCGACTTCTTCCTCGGCACCGCGCTGGTCGTGCTTCTGGCCGTGCAGATCGATCTGCTCCCGTCGATCGGGTACGTGGACCTGGCGGAGTCGCCGATCGAGTGGGCGCGTCACCTCTTGATTCCATGGGTGGCCCTCGGCGTGGGGGCATCGGCGACGATCGCCCGCCAGGTGCGAGGAGCACTGATCGACGTGCTCGAGCAGGACTACATCCGCACCGCCCGCGCCAAGGGGTTGTCCGAGCGCCGCGTGATCGGCCGTCACGCCCTCAAGAACGCGCTCACTCCGGCCCTCACCGTGGTCGGCCTCCAGTTCGCCTACCTGCTCGGCGGAACCGTCATCATCGAGCACATCTTCGCCCTCCCGGGCATGGGCACCTACATGCTCGGTGCCATCACAAGCCGCGACCTGCCGGTCATCCAGGGTGTCGTGCTGCTGGTGGCGGTGATCTTCGTTGTCACGAACCTGGTGGTCGACGTCCTCTACGGCGTGCTCAACCCGAAGGTGCGCGTGACGTGAGCCTCGAGTCCCTCGGGCGCACGAGCGAGGCCGACGCCTTCGAGGTCGAGTCCGGCGATGTGCTGCCTGCCGAACCGGCGGTACCGGCTTCGGCGGCGCGGGGTACCAGCCCTGGACGGCTCCTTGCCCGGCGGTTCTGGCACCACCGCACGGGCATGGTCGGCCTCGTGCTCCTCGTCGTCATCGTGCTGGTCTGCGTCCTCGCGCCGCTCCTCGCGCCGTACGACCCGGCCCGGCAGTTCGAGCAGATCAACGCCGGGCCGTCCGGCACGCACTGGCTCGGCACGGACGACGTGGGGCGCGACTTGCTCAGCCGCGTGCTCTACGGCGGCCGTACTTCGCTGGTCGCGTCGGCCGGGATCGTCGCGCTGGCGGTCGCGATCGCGCTGCCGCTGGCGCTACTCGCGGGCTATCTCGGTGGGAAGACCGACACAGCGATCATGCGCATCACCGACGCGATGTTCGCGTTCCCACCACTGATCCTGGCTCTTGCGATCGTGTCACTTCGGGGACGAAGCCTCTTCAACCTGGTCCTCGCGCTCGGAATCGTGTTCGCACCGAGCCTCGTCCGCCTCATCCGTGGACAGGTCCTTGCAGTCCGCCAGGAGACCTACATCGAGGCGGCGCGCTCACTGGGCACGGGCGGGGGGCGGATCGCGCTGCGCCACGTGCTGCCTAACATCGCGTCGCCGTTGATCATCCAGGTCGCGGTCACCCTCGGTTTCGCGCTGCTCGCGGAGGCGGGCCTCAGCTTCCTCGGCTTCGGCGCCCGGCCACCCACGCCCACCTGGGGCGGCATGCTCAAGCGGTCGTTCGACTACGTGCTGGAGGTGCCCTGGCAGATCTTCATTGCCGGCGGCGCAATCACGATCACCGTCTTGGCGTACAGCCTCATCGGCGACGGCCTTCGGGACGCGCTCGGTCGCACCGGACCTGTGCCCCGTCGCATCACCGTTCAGCGCCGACACGGAACGCCGGCTCCCGCCGATAGGAGCCAGCTTCTCGAAGCGGATGGGCTGAGCGTGGAGTTCGCCGTCGGCGGAGAGTGGGTACGGGTTGTCGACAACGTCTCGTTCTGCGTCGAGCGAGGACAGACGCTGGGGATCGTCGGTGAGAGTGGGTGCGGCAAGACGGTGACGGCGCTCGCCGTCATGGGACTGCTGCCGCGACGTACCGGCCGGATCGCAGCTGGTTCGATCCGCTTGGCAGGCCGCGACCTCGTTGACCTGACTCCCGGCGGGCTGCGCGCGCTGCGCGGCCGCGACCTGGCCATGATCTTCCAGGAGCCCGATACCTGCCTCAACCCGTCGTTCACGGTCGGCCACCAGATCGCGGAGTCCGTTCGGATCCACCGCGGTCTGAACCGGAGATCGAGCCAGCTCGCCGCGATCGAGGCCCTCGAAAGAGTCGAGATCCCGGACGCGGCGAAGCGGGCGCGCGCGTACCCGCACGAGCTGTCCGGCGGGATGCGCCAGCGGGCGATGATCGCCATGGCGCTGGCGTGTCGTCCGAAGGTCCTCATCGCCGACGAGCCGACCACGGCGCTCGACGTGACCATCCAGTCCCAGATCCTCGAGCTGCTGGCGTCGCTGCGCGACGACCTCGGAATGGCGATGGTCTTCGTGTCCCACGACCTCGGTGTGATGGCCGAGATCGCCGACGAGATCACCGTGATGTACGCGGGCGAGGTCGTCGAGCACGCCGCAGTCGACGAGCTCTTCGCGCGACCGCGCCATCCGTACACGGAGGCGCTCATCGGTGCGATGCCGCAGGCGACCGCCCCGGGTCTCCGTCTCGCAACGATCCCCGGACAGGTGCCGGCGCCGCAGTCCTGGCCTTCCGGGTGCCGGTTCGCTCCGCGCTGCTGCTTCGTGCAGCCTCGGTGCCGGTCGGCCGCGGTGGAGCTCCGACCGGTTGGCCCGGCCTCGGCCCGCTGCATCCGGGCCGACGAGCTCGCCCTCCAGGGAGCGACGTGACCGACGCCGCTGCCCACCGCCAGCCGCTGTTGTCGGTCCGGGGGCTGGTCAAGCACTTCCCTGTGCGCAGCGGTGTCCTGCGCCGGGTCGTCGGGCAGGTGCAGGCGGTCGACGGCGTGGACTTCGACGTCTGTCGAGGCGAGACGCTCGGGCTCGTCGGCGAAAGCGGCTCGGGCAAGTCGACCACCGCCCGGCTGGCGGTGCGGCTCCTCGAGCCCACCGCCGGTTCGGTCGCTCTCGACGGCACCGACCTCACCGAGCTCTCGGGTGCGCGCCTGCGCGCGATGCGGCGCCGGATCCAGATCGTGTTTCAGGATCCGTACGCCTCGCTCAGCCCGCGGCTCACGGTGGCGCGGATCGTGGGCGAGCCGCTGCGTGTCCACGAACGGTTGACGAGCTCGCGGCGTGACGAGCGAGTGGCCGAGCTCCTCGACCAGGTCGGCCTAGACCGTACCGCGCTCGATCGCTACCCCCACGAGTTCTCGGGCGGGCAGCGCCAGCGCATCGCCGTCGCCCGGGCGCTGGCCCTGGACCCGGATCTCGTCGTCTGCGACGAACCGGTGAGCTCCCTCGACGTGTCGATCCAGTCCCAAGTCATCAACCTGCTTGCCGACCTCCAGGATCGTCTCGGGCTCGCGTATCTGTTCATCTCGCACGATCTCTCCGTCGTCCGACACGTGAGCGACCGCATCGCGGTGATGTACCTGGGCCGGATCGTG
>JAPSGP010000428.1 GCA_031177445.1 Acidimicrobiia bacterium | reverse complement strand
GACCATCACCAGCGTCGGGCAGCGGACGCGCGCGAGCACGGCAAGCTCGTCGGGCTGCCGCGCCATCTCGCGCGACATGGCCGCCCACATCACCGCCGACAGCGCGGCCCACTTGCGCGCCGAGTACCCCTCGTAGTCCGGGCGCTCGGCCAGCATCCGGTAGTACGCCGGGGTGTCGAGGGTGCCGACGGCGTCGAGCAGCGGCTTGAGCACGTCCTTGCCGTCCTCGAGCGCGATCTGGGCGGCGACGTCGACGACGGCGGGGTCGATGCCGCGCACTGGGCCCGGCGACGTGTCCATCAACACGAGCGACTCGACCCGTCGGGGATGGGCGAGCACCACCCGCCGGGCCACCATCCCACCCATCGAGTGCCCGAGCAGGGAGAACCGCTCCGCGCCGGCGGCACCGGCGACGCACAGCACGTCGGCGGCCAGGCGGTCGAGCGAGTATGCGGCGAGCTCTTCCGGCGCACCGCTCTCGCCGTGGCCCCGGTGATCGAAGGCGATGACCCGGAATCGGGCCGCGAGCACGTCGAGGTGGTCGGCGAAGTCCTCCTTGGCGCCGCCGAACCCGTGCACGAGGAGCAACAGCGGACCGCTTCCGGCCTCGATGCCGACCAGCCCGACCCCGTCGTCCGTGGTGACTCGCATGCCCCGCACAGGTCCCCTTCACGGCCGGCGCTGCGATAGTGCGCTTGTAATCTATGGCAATGGCACTGGGCGAGACCGCAGCTCCGACGCGCCGGCGGTCGCTCCTGCTGTGGCTGCGGATGCTCGTCAGCGCGGTCCTGCTCGCGGTGCTCGTGACGAAGATCCATCCCGAGAACCTGTTGCCCGAGCATCAGCACCTGTCGACGGTGGTCTTCCTGATCGCGGGGCTGTTGCTCACCGGCATCGGGGTCGTGCTCTCCGCATGGCGCTGGCAGCGCGTGCTGCGCGTGTTCGACGCCGACGTCTCGCTGCGCACGCTCTCGTCGCATTACTTCGCCGGGCAGTTCGTCGGCAACGTGCTGCCGTCGACGATCGGCGGCGACGTGCTCCGGGTGAGCCGGGGAGCGTCGGCCACCGGTTCCGGAAGCGTTGCGTTCGCTTCGGTGGCCTTGGAGCGGCTCAGCGGGTTCGTCGCGCTGCCGCTGCTCGTCGTGCTCGGCTTCGTCGCGCGCCCCTCACTTCTCGAGAGCGACAACGCGTGGGTCGCGCTCGCGATCGCCGGGGGCACACTGGCGCTGCTCGCGGTCATCTTGAGCTTCGCCGCCAGCCCGCGGCTCGCCGGCCGGTTCAAGGACCACGACAACTGGATGCGCTTCATCGGGGCCGTGCACGTCGGCGTCGACCGCCTGCGCAGCCGGTCGCGGGAGACGTGGGGAATCCTCCTCGCCGCACTGGTCTATCAGGGCTCGGTCGTGGCGTCGGTGTTCTGCGCGGCGCACGTCCTCGACCTCGCGCTGCCGACGGCCGCCGTGCTCGCGTTCGTACCCGCGGTCGCCATGGCCCAGACCGTCCCGCTCTCGGTGAGCGGGTTCGGCGTTCGTGAAGGCCTGCTCGTGCTCTTCCTCACACCGCTGGGCGTCTCCACTGGTGGTGCCGTCGCGCTGGGACTGCTCTGGTACGCGATGTTGCTCGTCGTCAGCCTGCTCGGCGCGCCCGCATTCGCCGTCGGCCATCGCCACCACGCTCGGCCGACGCGCGGTGATGACTCGACCCGGTGAGCGTCACTGATCAGCCAAGACGCGCCGCTCGGCGCCGTCTTCCGGGTGGTCGCCTCCTGCGCGACGGTCACTACATCTACTGGTGGGTGGAGATCCTCGCGATCGTCGCCTTCTATCTCGTGTACTCCGCGATCCGGAACACCAACGAGGGCAGTACGAGCGCGGCGTTCGCCCACGCCAAGCAGATCATGGACTGGCAGCACTACCTCGGGATCAATCACGAGGCGACGCTGCAAGACGTCGCGCTGCACTTCAAGCCCCTGATCATCGCCTGCAACTACTTCTACGGCTCGCTGCACTTCGTCGTGACGGCGGGTGTGGGCATCTACCTCTTCCGGAAGTGGAGCGACGCTTGGCCGCTGTGGCGCAACACCCTCGGGATCACGACCGCCCTGGCGCTCATCGGGTTCATCCTCTACCCGCTGATGCCACCCCGGCTCCTCGACGACCACCTCGGGTTCGCCGCCTATGGCTTCGAGGACACGCTGGCCCAGTACCCGACGTTCTGGTCGTTCAACTCCGGAGCCGTGAGCAAGATCTCCAACCAGTACGCGGCGATGCCGAGCGTCCACTGCGCCTGGGCGTTGTGGTGCGCGTTGGTGCTCGTGCCGCGGGTGCGGGAACGGTGGGCCAAGATCCTCGCCGGGCTCTATCCCGTGCTGACCGTGATCGTGATCGTGCTCACCGGCAACCATTACGTCCTCGATGCCGCTGGAGGCTTCGCCGCCCTCGGCATCGGGTACCTGCTGGCGAAGCGATTCACCAAGGCCGGTCAGGGACCGCCGGTCACCGCAGCGATCACGTAACCGAAGCGAGGGATCCTTGATCGATCTCGACCACGTGGCACTGGCATCGCGCGACATCGGCGATGCACTCGACACCCTCGTCGGTGACCTCGGCGGTCTGGTGATCTTCGGGGGGAACAACGTCGGGTTCCGCGCGATGCAGGTGCGCCTGGGCGACCTCGGCGAGGGCCTGAACGTCGAGCTCCTCGAACCCTGGGGCGTCGAAGCGAACGACTTTCTCGACCGCTTCATCACTCGGCACGGCGACGGCCCCCATCACTTCACGTTCAAGGTCACCGATCTCGAGGAGCAGCTCGCCGGCCTCGAGGCCGTCGGGCTGCACCCTGTGAGCGTCGATGTCTCCAACCCAAACTGGAAGGAAGCGTTCCTCCATCCCCGAGACGCCCACGGCACGGTCGTCCAGCTGGCCGAGGCCCACGGCTTCCCCGGCCGTCGGGAGCTGCTCGAGCTCGTATACGAGCGTGGACCGGAAGGT
>JAPSGP010000427.1 GCA_031177445.1 Acidimicrobiia bacterium | reverse complement strand
TCGTCGCCGCGCTCGCACAGCGGGTCCAGGTCGACCGGGTCCCGTTCCTCGGGATCTGCATCGGCCTGCAGGTGCTGTTCGAGCACAGTGAGGAGGGCGACACCGACTGCCTGGGCTGGCTCGGCGGCCGCGTGCGTCGATTTCCCGACACGCTGCGAGTGCCCCAGATCGGCTGGAACGCAGTGCGGCTCACCCGGGCGCATCCCGTCGTCGCCGGCCTCCCCGACGACGGCCACTTCTACTTCGTGAACTCCTATTTCGGCGATCCCACCGATTCAGCGGACGTGCTCGGGCGCACCGAATACGGGGTCGAGTTCACTTCGATCGTTGCCCGTGACAACCTCGTGGCGACGCAGTTCCACGCCGAGAAGAGCGGATCCCTCGGTCTCCAGCTGCTCCAGAACTTCGCCCGCTGGGACGGCACGTGCTGACCAAGCGGCTCATCGCCTGCTTCGACGTCGTCGACGGCCGGGTCACCAAGGCCCAGCAGTTCCAGGACAACATCGACGTCGCGCCGGCCGAGGAGCTCGGGCAACGGCTCTACGACGATCAGATCGACGAGATCGTCTTCTACGACATCACCGCCAGCGCCGCACGGCGCAAGATCGACCTCGAGACCGTGCGCCGGGTCGCCCGCCACGTCTTCGTGCCGTTCACCGTCGGCGGCGGCATCCGCTCCGTCGACGACATGTACGAGGTACTCAAGGCGGGCGCGGAGAAGATCAGCGTCGACTCGATGGCGGTTCGACACCCCGACATCATCCGCGGCGGCGCCGAGGCGTTCGGCCGCCAGTGCGTGGTGCTGAGCACCCAGGTCAAGCGGGTTGGCGAGCGCCCCGGCCTCCCCAGCGGCTACGAGGTGTTCATCGACGGTGCCCGCGAGGCGACCGGCCTCGACGCGCTCGACTGGGTCCGGCGGGGCGAGGATCTCGGCGCGGGCGAGATCGTCGTGAACAGCATCGACCGTGACGGCACCGCAACGGGCTACGACCTCGAGATCACCCGGGCCGTCGCCGATGTGGTGAACGTCCCGGTGGTCGCATCGGGCGGCGCGGGGACCGTCGACCACATCGCGGCCGGGCTCGTCGAGGGCGGCGCGCATGCCGCGATCATCAGCTCGATCCTCTACTCGCCGCGCTTCGACCGGAACGTCGGGGTGCGCGAGCTCAAGGCGGGGCTCGTCGAGCGCGGGGTGCGTGTCCGCCCGTACCTGGAGGCGGCGTAGCGCTCCGTCGAGCTAGGGAGCGATCGCCGCGAGCTGCTCCCAGCTGATGCGGGGCGCGTCGGACCACAGCCGTTCGAGTTGGTAGTACTCGCGCGTCTCGTTCAGGAACACGTGGACGACGAGATCGCCGTAGTCCATGAGCACCCAAGACGCGTCGTCGAGACCTTCGACACTGGTCGGTGCGATGGACGCTTGTTCCTTCAGCGCCTTCTCGATCTCTTCCACGATGGTTCGCACCTGCCGGACGTTCGGCGCTCCGGCGATCACGAACACATCGGTGATCGAGATGATGTCACCAACGTCGAGAGCGACGATCTCGTCGCCCTTCTTGTCGGATGCTGCGATCGCCGCGATGGCAGCTCGACCTCGTGCGTCCGTCAGAGCCTCCTCAGGAGGGGGGATCCGGGATCACGCAACGCGGTACTCAGCGCTGCCTCCCGGAGGGATTCCGAACGACGACGGGGACACCGGTCAAGCGGCGGTCCGTGCGGTCGTCATCACTCGCGAGTGTAGAGCCCGCGGTCGGCGATGGCGCGCACCACGGCCGGCGGCACGAGGCCGTCGATCGGCCGACCCTCGGCCAGGCGCTCCCGGAGGTCGGTCGAGGCGATGTCCAAGCGAGGGATCACGACCCGTTCGACCTTCCACCCCGGTCCCGGGGCTTCGGCATGGGCGTCGCCGGCGCGTTCGACGATGACGAGCGTGGTGAGCTCGGAGGTCTCCTCGAGGCGGCGCCACGTCGGCATGTTGCGCACCGCGTCGGCACCGAGCACGAGAAACAGCTCCCGGTCGTGCACTGCCAGCGCCTCGAGGGTGTCGGCGGTGACGGACGGCTCACCGCGCTCGATCTCCAATGCTGATGCCTCGACCCCGTCGATACCTTCGGTCGCGGCTTCGACGAGCGCGAGGCGATCGCGTGCGCTGGCGACAACCTGTCCCCGCTTCTGCCACGGATCCCCCGCGACCATCAGCAGGACTCGATCGAGATGCAGCGCAGACCGGGTCTCGACCGCCGCCACGACGTGCCCGACGTGGACGGGATCAAAGGTGCCGCCGAGTACTCCGAGCCGCTCGATGTGCGGATTCTACGGTCGCGCCGGCGTTCATTTGGCCGTAACACGCTCGTCGCACCGCCGCCGTACCCTGTCCCCGTGTCACTGGACGAGCGCGAAGCGAGCTCGACCGCGCACGTCCTGGTGCGGGTCTGGCTGCCCGACCGGCCGGGCGCCCTCGGCCTCGTCGCGTCCCGCATCGGTGCGGTACGGGGCGACATCGTCGGCGTCGACGTCTTGGAGCGCGGCACCGGAGTCGCCGTCGACGAGTTTGCAGTCGATCTTGCAAGCATGGACCTGGTACCGGTCCTCGTGCGCGAGATCGAGCAGGTCGATGGTGTGTCCGTCGAGGAAGTACGGGTCGTGGGCAACTTCCCCGACGCCCGACTCGACGCACTCGAGTCCGCGACGGCTCTGTTCGACGCCGACACCACCGAGGACCTCTACTCCACGCTGGTGCTCGAGATCCGGCGCGAGTTCCTGGCCGACTGGGCCGCGCTCGTCGTCTCCGGCCACGTCCTGGCGTCGGCCGGTGACTCCGCTCCCGACGCAAAGGTGCTCGACGCGCTGGCGTCGGGCACGGCGGCGTCGACCCGCGTCGCCGACGGCATGACCGGTCCCGACGATCTCGCGGTCGCCGGCCTGCCGCGTCACGACGCCACGCTGCTCCTCGGCCGATCCGGCCATCCGTTGCGCCGTCGCGAGCGCGCCCAA
>JAPSGP010000023.1 GCA_031177445.1 Acidimicrobiia bacterium | reverse complement strand
GTTCTCGCGACCCTGGCCGAGAACGCCAAGCAGTTCCTGGCCGAGAACCTGGACCTCGTGTTCGAGATCAGCGAGAAGATCAAGCAGGCCGTCGGCATCGACGAGTCGGCCGGCGACGGCGAAGGCGAGCCGGCCGCGACCGGCGAGACCGACGACGCGCTCGAGATCGAGGGCTGAGGCACCCAGCCGGGGATGTGCGGGCGGTCTCCCCGGCCGCTCCGCACAATCCGGGCGCTTCCGCTTTGCGATTCCGGCTCGGCTGACCGCGCCTCATCGGTTGGGTGTCCAGTTGCTCCGATCTATGCCGTAGATCACCACCGGGCCCGCGTGGGGCAGCACCGCGTCCTGTTCGAACGTCAGTCCGATCTTCTCCATCACTCTTCGGGACGCGGTGTTCTCTGGGCGGGTGATCGAGATGATGCGCTCGAGGCCGAGCTCGCTGAAGCCGTAGTCGAGACCTGCCGACGCGCCCTCGGTGGCGAAGCCCCGATTCCAGAAGCCCCGATCCAGGCGCCAGCCGACCTCGACACCAGGCCACCAGGTGTGCGTCGTCAACCCGATGAAGCCGATGAACGCCCCGGACACCCGGAGCTCGGCCGCCCAGAGGCCGAAGCCATGGTCCCTCCAGTGCTGCAGGAATTCCTCCATCTGGTCCGCGCTCTGGCGAAGGTTGAACGGCTTGCCTCCCAGATATCGCATGACCTCGGGATCGGCGCAGATGCGGGCGTAGGGCTCGAGGTCGTCGTGGCGCCACTGGCGCAGGAGCAGCCGCTCGGTCTCGAGCTCGGTCACCCCACGACCGCCCGCACGATTGCTGCGACCCCGGTAGCGGTCACGAGCGCCAGGATTGCCGGTCTGAGATCGCGGCCGTGGAGCGCCCGCGTTGTCCAGCGACTGACCGCGAAGCCGACGAGGGATCCCGGGATCAGCGCGGCTGCGAGCACCAACTGGGCTCCGGTGATCTCGCCGGCCAGGGCGAGCGCGAACAGAGACATCGCGGTCGCAAGGAGAAAGCACACCGCGAGGGTCGGGCGAAACGCGTGTCCCGGGTGATGCTGGTAGAGGAGCGCGAGCGGAGGGCCGTCGATCGCGGCCGCCGTCCCCATGATCCCGGAGGCGACACCGGCGGCGGATGCTGTTGGTGGACCGACACGAACCGGACCGGCGAACAGGCTCATGAGCACACCGGCCACGGTGGCGACGCCGGCAAGGCCGCCGAGCAGCCTGGACGACACGACAGCGACCACGACGACGCCGGCGATGGTCCCCGGAACCCGCCCGAGCGCGATCCAGGCAACGCCGCGGCGGTCGATGCCGTGATGCTCACGCGCTGCCATGAGCAAAGACAGCGGCACGCCGACCACGACCATGGTGCCCGGCAGGGCCTCCGGGAGCAGCACCGCGATGATCGGGACCGTGATGAGGTTCTGGCCGAAGCCGATCGAGCCCTGGGCCGCGCCCGCGACGATGATCACGAAGAGGATCACGAGGTAGGCGGCAATCGGCACATGCACGAGCGGGGATCCTTCCACGGACGCCCCTCGTAGACTGGCCGGCCGTGACCGGCCAGCGTCGTTTCCACATCCGCACCTTCGGATGCCAGATGAACGAGCACGATTCCGAACGGCTGGCGGGGCTGCTGAGCGCCGAGGGAATGGAGCCCACCGACGATCCCGAGCACGCGGATGTCGTCGTCCTCAACACGTGCTGCATCCGCGAGAATGCCGACAACAAGCTCTACGGCCAGCTCGGACAGCTGAAGGCGCTCAAGGCCGAGCGTCCGGACCTGCAGATCGCGGTCGGCGGCTGCCTCGCCCAGAAGGATCGCGAGACCATCATCGACCGAGCCGGCCACGTCGACGTCGTCTTCGGGACCCACAACCTCGCGCACGCACCGACGCTCCTCGAGCGGTCTCGGCTCGAAGGGCCGGTGGTCGAGATCCTGGAGGAGCACGAGGCGTACCCCTCGGCGCTGCCTGCCCGCCGCGACGTCGCGCACTCGGCGTGGGTCACGATTCAGATCGGGTGCGACAACTCGTGCACTTTCTGCATCGTGCCCAGCGTGCGGGGCCGTGAGGTCAGCCGCCGGCTCGGCGACATCGTGCGCGAAGTCGAGGAGCTCGCCGCCGACGGCGTCCGCGAGATCACGCTCCTCGGGCAGAACGTCAATTCCTACGGGCGCGATCTCGGCGCGGGGCAGTACCGGCCGCAGTTCGCCGACCTGCTGCGAGCGGTCGACGCCGTCGAAGGCATCCGCCGCATCCGCTACACCTCGCCCCATCCGAAGGACCTGCGCCCCGACACCATCGCCGCGATGGCGGAGTGCGAGGCGGTGTGCGAGCACCTGCATCTGCCCTTGCAGTCGGGGAGCGATCGCATACTGGCCCGGATGCACCGCGGGTACACGGCCGCGCGCTACCTCGATCGGCTCGCGGCCGCCCGGGCCGCCATTCCGGATCTCGCGGTCACGACGGACATCATCGTCGGATTCCCGGGCGAGACCGACGCCGACTTCGAGCGCACCCTCGAGGTGGTGGACCAGGCGACCTACGACGCCGCGTACACCTTCGTGTTCTCGCCGCGACCGGGCACCCCGGCCGCCGAGATGGTCGATGCGTTCGTACCGGCCGAGGTCGCACGCGAACGTATGCAGCGCCTCGTCGACGTCGTCGAGCGCCACGCGCTCGTTCGCCATCGCGCGCGCATCGATCACATCGAAACCGTGTTGGTCGACGGCCCCTCGAAGAAGGATTCGTCGGTGCTCTCGGGGCGGACCCGGCAGAACAAGCTCGTGCACTTCGCGGGCTCGAGCGAGTCGCGCTCGATCGCGGGCGCGGAAGTCGACGTCCGCATCACCGACGCCGCTCCGCATTGGCTGCGGGCCGAGCTGACCCGGGTGACCCTGCCGGCGATGCGCGTACGAGCGCGTATCCCGGTCACCGCGGTGTGACGTCGACGACCACGCACCTGGCGCTCGTAGGGCCGACCGCATCGGGAAAGACAGCTCTCGCGCTCGGCATCGCACGCATGCTCGGGGACATCGAGATCGTGTCGCTCGATTCGATGCAGGTGTACCGAGGGCTCGACGTCGGCACCGCCAAGCCGACGCCGGGCGAGCGTCATGCGGTGCCGCACCATCTGATCGACGTCGTTGATTCCTGCGAGGAATGGTCGGCGGTGCGACATCAGGCGGCCGCTCGTGCTGTGGTGGCCGATCTCGAGGTACGTCGGAAACGGGCGCTCCTGGTGGGCGGGACGGGTCTGTATGTGCAGGCCGTGCTCGACGATCTGCGGTTTCCGGGTGAGGACCTCGAGCTCCGCGCGGAGCTCGCGGCGTGGACGGCTGAGCCGGGGGGCGTGGCCGCGGCCTTTGGCGAGCTGCAACAGCTCGATCCCGAGGCGGCCGCGAGAATCGATCCGCACAACGCCCGCCGGATCGTTAGGGCGTTGGAGGTGATCCGTCTCACTGGCCGCCGCTTCTCGTCGTTCGGCCCCGGGGTCGGTTCCTTCGGACCGACTGCGTTCCCCGTGCACATGGTCGGCGTGTGGCTGCCGCGCGATGTGCTCGGACGGCGGATCGTGGAGCGATTCGCCGCCATGCGGACTCGCGGCTTGCTCGAGGAGATTCGCGCGCTGGTCGATCGCGGCAACCTCTCGCGTACGGCGACGCAGGCCATCGGTTACCGCGAGCTCATCGATCACCTCGAAGGTCGCGAGCCGTCGCTCGAAACCGCCTTTGACACGGCCGTGCGCCGCACCCGGTCCTTGGCCCGTCGCCAGCGCATGTGGTTCCGGCGGGATCCCCGCATCACCTGGTTGGGCACACCCGAGAATCCGTGCGACCTGCTGCCCGCGCTCCTGGCAACCTGGACACGATGACGACCCGCCTCGCCAAGCTCCACGGCGCCGGAAACGACTTCCTCGTGCTCGACGGGATCCATGATCCGAGCCCGTTGGGCTGGTCGCCGGCACAAGTGGCCGCACTCTGTGATCGCCGCCGTGGCGTCGGCGCCGACGGGTTCATCGTCATGGTGCTCGGCGGCGAGGGTGCCGACTGCTCGATGACGCTGCAGAACGCCGACGGCAGCCCGGCGGAGATGAGCGGCAATGGCCTGCGCTGCCTGGCCTGGGTGGCCGTTCGCGCCGGCCTCGGGGACGGCAAGCGGCTCGTCGTCGACACCGTCGCCGGCCGCCGCGAGGTGGACCTCGACATCGATCCCGATCGCGCTGAGCTCGTCAGCGCGACCACGGACATGGGGCCCGTGACGTTCGAGCCTTCCGAGATCCCGCTCGACGCCCCCAGCCCGTTCGAGCTCGAAGCGACGTTCCACGGGGTCACCTACCGAGGCGATGCTGCCGGTGTCGGCAACCCGCACCTCGTGCTGCTGGTCGACGACCCCGAGACCGCGCGTGTGACCCAGCACGGACCGCACCTGGAGCGAGACGAGCGATTCCCCCGCCGGACGAACGTCGAGTTCATCGCCCTGACCGGTCCCGACGAGCTCGCCATGCGCGTCTGGGAACGTGGCGTCGGTGAGACGCTGTCCTGCGGGACGGGCGTGTGTGCCGCCGCCGCCGTCGCACATCGTCGAGGGCTGGTCGGCGAGCGGGTCCGGGTCCGGGTACCTGGGGGTGACCATGTCGTCGAGCTCGGAAGCAGTGCCCGGTTGACCGGCCCGGTCGTCCATGTGTTCGACGTCGACGTCGATCTCCGAGCATTCGGATGGAACGTCTCGTGAGCAATCCAGAAGGTCGGCAGCGTCGCCGGCTCACCG
The DNA here is from genome assembly GCA_031177445.1 of Acidimicrobiia bacterium. Taxonomy (GTDB): domain Bacteria; phylum Actinomycetota; class Acidimicrobiia; order IMCC26256; family JACDBD01; genus JAPSGP01. Next base: position 11,938 of record JAPSGP010000023.1, on the reverse strand, counting down.
CGACCGAGGTCGACCTCGGCGTCGTCCGCCAACACGCCTTGCTCGTCGGCACCGGCATCCAGAGTGCCTCGCTCGACGAGGCGGAAGCGAGCATGTCCGAGCTCGCCCTCCTGACCGACACGGCGGGTGCCGACCCGGTCGAGTCGGTGCTGCAGCGCCGATCCACGCCCGACCCGGCGACCTACATCGGCGCGGGGAAGGTCGACGAGCTCCGCGAGCTCGCCGACGCACTCGATGTCGACGTGGTCGTGTTCGACGACGAGCTCACCCCGGCCCAGCAGCGCAACCTGGAGAAGCGATTCGGCCGCGACGTCGTCGATCGCGTCGCGCTGATCCTCGACATCTTCGCCCAGCACGCGAGTAGCCAGGAAGGGATGGTGCAGGTCGAGCTGGCCCAGCTGCGCTATCGCCTCCCCCGTCTGCGTGGACGCGGCGTCGAGTTGAGTCAGCAGGCGGCGGGGATTGGGACCCGGGGACCCGGTGAGACGCAGCTCGAGGTCGACCGCCGGCGCATCCAGCGCCGGATGACGAAGCTCGAACGCGACCTCGACCAGCTCGCGAAGACGCGCACGACCCAGCGCAAGGCCCGCCGACGCCGGCGCCTCGCCACCGTGGCCTTGGTCGGGTATACGAACGCCGGGAAGTCCACCCTGCTGAACCGGCTGACGCGCGCAGACGCGCTCGTCGAGGATCGGCTGTTCTCGACGCTCGACCCGACGACGCGGCGGCTGCAACTCCCCGGCGGAGAGATTGCGCTGCTCAGTGACACTGTCGGATTCGTTCGCCGGCTCCCGCACCAGCTGGTGGAAGCATTCAAGTCGACCCTGGAGGAAGTGGTCGACGCCGACCTGCTGCTGCACGTCGTCGACGCGAGCGCAGCCGATGTCGAGGGCCAGGTGGACGCGGTGAGGACCGTCCTGCGCGAGATCGGAGCCTCCGAACGGCCCGAGTTGCTGGTGCTGAACAAGCTCGACGTCGCGAGCCCGGACGCCGTCGACGGGTTGCGCAGCGAACACGACGATCTCATCGCGGTCTCCGCAGCGACGGGAGAGGGCATCACCAAGTTGGAGGAAGCCATCGCGAGCCGGCTCCGAGCGCTCAATCCCGTGCTGGAGCTCGCAGTGCCGTTCGAGCGAGGCGAGGTGATGGCGGCGTTGCATCGAGAAGGAGAGGTGCTCGTCGAGGTGTCCGGCGACGGCGAGACGCGCGTGCGAGCTCGGATTCCCGAGAACGTGGTGCACCGGTTTCGCGAGTTCGTGGTCGACGCCGAGACCGCTGAAGCCGGCAATGCCGGCAACGGCGACCAGTAGCCTGCGATTCGATGACGTCGGTGACCGGGTTTACGCTCCCGCCCTACCCACACGACCGGCTCGTAGAAGTGCGCGCGATCGCCGAACGCGCCGAAGGTGGGCTCGTCGACGCATCCGTCGGCACCCCGATCGATCCGATGCCGGAGGTCGTGCTGCGAGCGCTCGCCGAGGCCGCGCCGTCGGCGGCCGGGTATCCCGCGTCGATCGGCAGCCTTCGGTACCGCGAGTCTGCAGCGGCTTGGATCGCGCGCCGCTTCGAGGTCGACATCCCGGCGGACGCCGTGATGGCGTGCGTGGGAACGAAGGAGCTTGTGGCCTCGCTCCCGCGCGCGCTGTCCCTGCGAATCCCGGAGCGGGACACCGTGCTCTATCCGGCGATCTCGTATCCCACCTACGAGATGGGAGCTCGCCTTGCGGGACTCCGCGCGGTACCGGTGCCGCTCGACGATCGATGGTCGCTCGACCTCGCGCGGGTGGACGAGGCCGACGCAGATCGCGCGCTCGTGCTCTGGGTCAACGACCCTGGAAACCCGACCGGCACGGGATGCAGCGCGGAGGACATGGCCGAGGTCGTGAGCTGGGCTCGGGCGCGTGGCGTGATCGTCGCCAGCGACGAGTGCTACGCCGAGTTCACGTGGGACGAATACGGCGCACCGGCGGCGCCGGTCACCGCGCTCGCGTCCGGTCCTCGCGACGTGCTCGCGGTCCACTCGCTCTCGAAGCGATCGAACATGGCCGGCCTGCGCGCCGGGTTCGTGGCCGGCGACGCGGACCTCGTGGCCTACCTGGGGGAGCTGCGCAAGCACTCGGGGCTCATGGTTCCGGCGCCGGTCCAGGCGGCAGCGGCAGCCGCGCTGGACGACGACGCCCACGTCGACGAACAGCGCGAGCGCTACGCGCGGCGCCGTGTACTCGCCGTCGAGGGGCTGGCGGCCGCGGGACTCCACCACAACGGCGGCACGTCGACCTTCTATCTGTGGCTGCGCGCCGTCGAAGGAGGCGAAGACGGCTGGTCGATCGCCCGCCGGCTTGCCGACGCGGGACTGCTCGTCGCCCCCGGTGATCTGTACGGCGAGGGCGGGGCGAAGCACGTTCGCGTGTCGCTCACCGTGACCGACGACGCGCTCGAGCGCGTGCTCGGCCGGCTCGCGGGCGCAGCCGCACACTGACACAACCGAAGGAGGACAGTGTCGGACCTCGTCGAGCGAATCGACACCTTGTGGGCAGGCCGCAACGACCTGGCCGCGGTGATGCCCTCGGCCGAGGCGCGCGCCGCCGTCGACGAGGCCATCGATCTCCTCGACCACGGTGAAGTGCGCGTCGCCGAGCTCGTCGACGGTGAAGTGGTCGTCCATCAATGGCTGAAGCAGGCGATCCTGCTCCTGTTCCGGCTGCGGGATCTCGAGGTCACCGAGGTTGGCCCGTTCGAGTACCACGACAAGATCCCGCTCAAACACGACTACGCCGGCGCCCGGGTCCGTGTCGTGCCCGGTGGCTCGGCGCGCTGGGGCTCGTACCTTGCCCCGGGAGTCGTGCTGATGCCGGGGTACGTGAACATCGGTGCCCACGTCGGCTCCGACACGATGGTCGATACGTGGGCGACCGTGGGTTCGTGCGCCCAGATCGGCGAGCGGGTGCACCTGTCGGGCGGGGTGGGGATCGGAGGCGTGCTCGAACCGCCGCAAGCGGCGCCGGTGATCATCGGCGACGACGTGACGGTCGGGAGCCGGTGCATGGTCACGCAGGGCGCGCGCGTGGGTGAGGGAAGCGTGCTCGGCGAGGGCGTGATCCTGAACCCCGGTATTCCGGTGATCGACTCGCAGACCGGCGACGAGGTCGGGCGGGGCGTGGTGCCGCCATGGTGCATCGTCGTGCAAGCGATCCGGACCAAGGGATTTCCCGGCGGAGACTTCGGGCTTCCATGCGCGCTCATCCTGCGCCGGCTCGAACCCGGTGAGCGGCACGACAAGGCGAGGATCAACGACATCCTGCGCGACCACGGCGTGGCCACGTGACCGCGACGGACGTCGTCCCGACGCTCGAGCGCGCCGACGCGCACGACCTGTTCCTGCTGACGGCGTCGCTCGTCGCGGTGCCGTCGGTGAGCCGACACGAAGGCGATCTTGCCGACCGGATCGAGCATCGTCTCGCCGACCGCGCCGCGGGCCTGGCGCTGGCCCGGGTCGGCAACAACGTGATCGTGCGGACGTCGCTGGGAAGAGAGCGGCGCATCGTGCTCGGCGGGCATCTCGACACCGTCCCTCCGAACGGCAACGAATCACCGCGCATCGAGGGCGACGTGCTCCACGGTCTGGGGTCGGCCGACATGAAAGGCGGGCTGGCGGTGATGCTGCGCCTCGCCGAGGAGCTCGATCGCGGTGCGAGCCCGCGGTTCGACCTGACGCTCGTCTTCTACGAGTGCGAGGAGATCGCTGACCAGTTCAACGGTCTCCGCCTGGTGCTGGAGCAACAGCCGGACCTGCTCGCCGGCGACTTCGCCGTCCTCCTCGAGCCCACCGGAGGACACGTCGAAGCCGGGTGCCAGGGCACCATGCACCTGCGGGCGCACTTCGACGGTGAGCGGGCACACTCGGCGCGCCCGTGGAAGGGACGCAACGCGATCCACGCCGCCGCGGCCGTACTCGCCCGGCTCGCAGACCACGAGCCCGACGTCGTCGGCGTGGACGGTCTCGCATACCGCGAGTCGCTCCAGGTCGTGCACGTCGAAGGAGGCGTGGCGAACAACGTCGTCCCGGATCACTGCACACTGGTGGTCAACCGTCGCTTCGCGCCGTGCTATTCGATCGACGAAGCCCGCGCCCAGGTGGAGTTGCTGCTCGGTGAGGCCGATCGGGTCGAGCTGATCGGGGCATCAGCAGGCGCCGCGCCCAACCTCGGGCATCCGCTGGTCGCCGAGTTCGTCGAAGCCACCAGCCTCGGCGTGGAGCCGAAGCTGGGTTGGACCGATGTGGCCCGCTTCGCAGCTCGCGGGATCCCGGCGCTGAACTTCGGACCCGGCGATCCCGCGATCGCGCACACGGCAGGCGAGCAGGTGACGCGGGCCTCGATCGACCACTGCTACGACACGCTGGCCAGGTTCCTCGGGCTATAGCCGCCTGAGAACGGTCACGACCTTCCCGTAGATCACGACGTCGCCGGGGCTGAAGACGAGGTCCTCCATCTCGGCGTTCTCCGGCCGGAGGACGATCTTGTCGCGCCGGCGGGCGAAGGTCTTCACAGTTGCCTCGTCGCCGGGGATACCGGCAACGACGGTATCCCCGGGGTCGGCCGACTTCTGCTGGCGCACGACGACGTAGTCGCCGTGGAAGATGCCGGCGTCGATCATCGAATCGCCCTTCACCCGCAGCATGAACAGCTGCCCGCTGCCAGTGAAGTCCTCGGGCATGGGAACGGATTCCTCGACGTTCTCGGCCGCGAGCACGCCGGTGCCGGCGGCGACGTCGCCGACGAGCGGAACGTGCCGAACCGGCCGCCGCTCGATGACCGAGCCGGTGGACGGCTCGAAGTGCACCTCGATCGCACGCGGCTTGGCCGGGTCGCGAGTGAGGTAGCCCTTGTCCTGCAGCGCGGCGAGATGGGCGTGGACGGTCGAGCTCGACGACAGCCCCACGGCCTCGCCGATCTCGCGCACGCTGGGTGGGTAGCCCCGCTGGCGCACTTCGGCGTCGATGAACTCGAGGACCTGGCGTTGGCGCGGAGTGAGATCGGTCATGGAAGCCTTCCTTCTTTCAGGCCTCACGGTGGAGGCCTCCCGTCGGTCAGGCCTTTGGTCCTTGGCGACGATGGCGTCCTGACACGGCCAGACGCACGATAACACGATCACTCGTTCGGGGCAAACACCCGTTCGAGATTTCCCTTGACCCGCACAGGTGTTCGTGTTTGGATCCCGAACAGGCGTTCGTTCTCCGTAACTGTCGTACCCGGATGCTTGGGTACAAGGAGACCAACACAGGGAAGCAGCACGAGGAAAGAGCACGAGGAACGAGCACGAGAAAAGAACACAAGGAAAAAGCACGAGGAAAGAGCACGAGGAAAGAGGAGATCAAGTGTCCGCCGTCATGACCATGCCGAGTCCGCCGTTCGGGCCTGCTGTGCCCACGATCCGGCGGGCCCCTTCGGGGGCCGGCGACGAGCTCCCCAGGCAGATCGTCCGGCGCCCGGGTCGGCGCTCGGTTGCCATCTACCGGCGCCGCCGTGTCGCGGCGGCGGTGTTGGGAATGGCGTTCCTGGCCATGGCGGGGAAGGCGGGTGCAGCGCTCGGGGGCTTCCCCCTCGCGGCCCCTGAGCGCCACCCAGCCGAAGTGCGGTATGTCGTGCAGCCGGGCGATTCGCTGTGGTCGATCGCGCAGCGGCTCGAGCCCGGCCAGGACCCTCGTCCAGTCGTCGACGAGCTGAGCCAATCCCGCGGTGGGGAAGCGCTGACGCCTGGTGAGGTCATCGTCTGGGCCGGATGAGCCCCGGCGGCTCGGCCACTCCGGGCGCGCCGCGGCGCGAGCCCCACCGATGATCGCGATGGCGCCGCACAGGTACCTTGGCGACATGCGGTGCCCGTACTGCCATGCGGTCGACGACAAGGTCGTCGACTCTCGACCGGCAGAGGAGGGTGCGGCCATCCGGCGTCGCCGGGAGTGCTTGGCGTGCGGCCGTCGCTACACGACGTACGAGCGGCTGGAGGAGATGCCGCTCATCGTGGTGAAGCGCTCCGGGGCCACCGAGCCCTTCGACCGCTCGAAGCTCGAGGCCGGTATCGCCCGGGCGGTGACGCCGTCGATCGGCGAGGGGGTCGTCAGCGCGCTCGCGGGCGAGATCGAGGAGCAGCTCCGGGCCGAGAGCTTCGAGGTGACGAGCGAGCGGGTGGGGCTGACGGTGCTGGAGCGGTTGCGAGTGCTCGATCCGGTGGCCTACCTGCGGTTCGCGTCCGTCTACAAGGGCTTCGAGGACCTCACCGACTTCGAGCGGGAGGTCGAGGTCCTGCAGAAGACGACCGAGCCCAAGACCCGGTCCTGACCCGTCCCGTTTGTGCACGAATTCACCAGTGCAAACCTTCGCGAGCGGCCGACGACGGCCGTCTGACCTGGCCGGACGCGGCGCCGTGATCCCGCCAGAGCATTGACACGCGTGGAATTACGGTGATGTAATGGGCACCCGCATCTCGTGGTAGCCGTCCTCGCTACTACAAGATGTTGTGGTCAGAATCGATGCGGCGGGTAACCTGGGACGGCGCGGTGGTGCGCCAGGAGGGGGAGTCGAGGCATGGCGGTAGCGCCGGAGCAGCTCGGGATCGGGATCGGCCCGTACTTCACCGAGGCGGGCGTCGACCCGTACGACACCGTCGAGTGGGAGCGGCGCGACGCCCGGATCCCGAACTACAAGGACGGCACCGACGCCTTCTTCCAGCCCAACGTCGAGTTCCCGGTGTCGTGGTCGCAGAACGCCACCAACATCGTGGCCCAGAAGTACTTCCGGGGCACCCTCGGCACGCCGGAGCGGGAGCATTCCCTGCGCCAGGTCATCGACCGGGTCGCCGACACCATCACCGACTGGGGCATCCGCGACGGCTACTTCGTCGACGACGAGGAGGCCGACGCGTTCCGTGCCGAGCTCAAGTACGTCCTCGTACACCAGCGCGCTGCCTTCAACTCTCCGGTCTGGTTCAACATCGGCGTCAAGGGCGTCCCGCAGCAAGCGAGCGCGTGTTTCATCCTCGCGGTCGACGACACGATGGACGCGATCCTCAACTGGTACCGGGAAGAGGGGATCATCTTCAAGGGCGGCTCCGGTTCTGGCATCAACCTGTCCGGCATCCGCTCGTCGTACGAGGCGCTGCAGGGCGGCGGCACCGCGAGCGGTCCGGTGAGCTTCATGCGCGGCGCCGATGCGTCGGCCGGGACGATCAAGAGCGGTGGAAAAACAAGGCGCGCCGCCAAGATGGTCATCCTGAACTCCGACCACCCCGACTTGGAGGAGTTCATCTGGTGCAAGGCCCGTGAAGAGCGCAAGGCGCGTGCCCTGCAAGAAGCGGGCTTCGACATGGACCTCGACGGCAAGGACAGCCACTCGATCCAGTACCAGAACGCGAACAACTCGGTGCGCGTGACCGACGAGTTCATGGAGGCGGTCCTCGAGGACCGCGACTGGGGGCTCAAGACGGTCACGACCGGTCAACCCGTGAAGACGGTGAAGGCCCGCGACCTCATGCGCCAGATCTCCGAGGCGGCGTGGGAGTGCGCCGACCCGGGCATGCAGTTCGACAGCACCATCAACCGCTGGCACACCGCGCCCAACACCGGCCGGATCAACGCGAGTAACCCGTGCAGCGAGTACATGCACTTGGACAACTCGGCGTGCAACCTCGCCAGCATCAACCTGCTCAAGTACCTGAGCCTGAACGACGAGTTCGACGTCGACGCGTTCAAGCACACGGTCGAGGTGGTCTTCACCGCGCAGGAGATCCTCGTCGGCAACGCCGACTACCCGACCGAGAAGATCGCGGCGACGAGCCGAGCGTTCCGCCAGCTCGGTCTCGGATACGCCAACCTCGGCGCACTCCTCATGGCGCGCGGCCTGCCGTACGACTCGCCCGAGGGACGCGCGTGGGCCGGTGCGATCACGTCGCTGATGACCGGGCACGCATACGCCACCAGCGCGCGTACCGCGGGGCGCATGGGAGCATTCGCGGGCTACTTCGACAACGCCGACGCGACGCTGAACGTGCTGCGGATGCACCGCGCCGAGGCGGACAAGCTCGACGACGACCTCGTGGCGGACGATCTCCTCGAGGCCGCACGCGATGTATGGGACGACGCTGTGGAAACAGCTGAGGTCCACGGCGTGCGCAACTCGCAGGCCACAGTGCTCGCTCCGACCGGCACGATCGGACTGATGATGGACTGCGACACGACCGGCATCGAGCCCGATTTGGCCCTCACCAAGGCGAAGAAGCTCGTCGGCGGCGGGACGATGCTGATCGTCAACCAGACCGTCCCGCGGGCGCTGCGACGGCTCGGTTACTCCGACGAGCAGGTCGACGCGATCGTCGGCTACATCGACGAGCACAAGTCGATCATCGGTGCGCCCGGGTTCAACCCCGAGCACCTCCCGGTGTTCGCGTGCTCGATGGGCGACAACCCGATCCACTACATGGGCCACGTGACGATGATGGGCGCCGTACAGCCCTTCATCTCGGGCGCGATCTCCAAGACGGTGAACATGCCCGAGGAGGCGTCGGTCGAGGACGTCGAAGGGCTGCACCTCGAGGCATGGCGTCTTGGCCTCAAAGCGGTCGCGATCTACCGCGACAACTGCAAGGTGGGTCAGCCGCTGGCGACGCAGAAGAAGGCGAGTACGACCGCCTCGGCCGGCGAGCCGCTGACGAAGGAAGTGGAGCGGATCGTCGAGCACGTGATCACGGTCAAGGAGCCGGTCCGCCAGAAGCTGCCCCGCCGGCGCACATCGAAGACGTTCTCGTTCCGGGTCGCCGACTGCCACGGCTACGTCACGGTGGGCGAGTTCGAGGACGGGCGTCCCGGTGAGGTGTTCCTCAAGGTCGCCAAGCAAGGGTCGACGCTCGCCGGCATCATGGACGGGTTCGCGATCGCGGTGTCGCTCGGTCTGCAGTACGGCGTGCCGCTGCGCACGTTCGTCGAGAAATTCACCAACGTGCGCTTCGAGCCCGCGGGCATGACCGACGATCGCGAGATCCGCTTCGCCACCAGCCTGCTCGACTACATCTTCCGGCGGCTGGCGGTGGAGTACATGCCGAAGTCGGAGCGCGAGGAGATCGGCGTGCTGACGGTGGACGAGCGCCTCCAGCCGACGCTTCCGGGCGTCGACGAGGCCTCGATCGTGAGCGATCCCGGCCACGACGTCCTCCCACCCGACGAGCACGAGCCGACGACGACGAGCCAACCGGCGGAGGCGGCCTCGACGATGGCGTCGACCATCGAGGGCGAGACGGTGATCTGCTACGTCTGCGGCGACATCATGCAGCGAGCCGGCAGCTGTCACGCCTGCCCCAGCTGCGGCGCGACCAGCGGCTGCTCCTGAGCGCTACCCGCCGTCGTCGATCGACGCGACCGTCCGGTAGCCCGAGATCTCGAGGGCGCGTCGCGCTGCCGATCCGAGAGGTGCGATCACCCTGATCGCGATCTGCCGCGTCCGTAGCCGGGTGGCGATATCGAACAACACGCGGATGCCAGCGCTGTCGATGTAGTCCGTCTCGGTGAGGTCCACCACCGCCCGCGTGACGTCGTTGTCGATGGCCGATGTCAGTTGCTGCTCCAGGGCGACCGCGTTGGCCACGTCGATCTCGCCGGAGATGCAGATCCGCATCTCGTTCGCTTCCCGGTGAATCTCGACGCCGGCGCCGATCATGCCGACTCCGAGGCGCCGATCCGCCGCTGCATCGTCACTTCGGTGCCTTCGGGACGCCGCGAGATCGTGACATTGTCGGTGAGCTTCCTCATCAGTGTCATGCCGCGCCCACGGTCCTGACCCTGCGGTGCGCGCCACGTACCTCGATCGGCAACCGACACCTCGACGGTCGATCCTTCGATCCGGGCGCGGATCGACACCTTCCCGTCGCTGGCTCCGTAGGCATGCTCGATGGAGTTGGCGCAGGCCTCGCCGATCGCGACGAGCAGGTCGATCACGTCGTCGGCGGTCGCGTCGGTCGTTCGGAGCCACCGCCGGACCTCCGCTCGCACCGTGGCGAGCGAGGTCGGTCGTGCCGGTACGAGCAGCTCGAACCCCGCGGGCATGACTTCGTGTCGCCGCACCGCCAGCAGCGCACAGTCGTCCCCGAGCGCCTCGCTCCCGAGCAGCGTCTTCATGATGCGGGAGCAACCGACATCGGGTAACCCCGGCTCCGCCGCCGCGCGCAACCGAGCGAGGCCGCGGTCGATCGTGTCGCCTCGACGCTCGACGAGCCCATCCGTGTACAGGTACATGGTGGCATCGGGGGGAATCTCGAGCAGGTGATTGTGTCGCTTGCGCGTGATCCCGGTGCCGATCGGCGGGTCGGTCGGGACCTCGGAGAGCCGAGCCTCCCCGTTCGGAACCGCGAGCACCGGCGGGGGATGACCAGCGGTCGCATATCGAAACGTGCCGGTCGTGCGATCGAGCACGCCGTACAGAGCGGTCGCCATCTCGTTCGGCTCGAATCGAGTGGCCAGCGTGTCCAGGCGCGAGAGCACGACCGCGGGATCATCGGAGTCGATGGCGTAGGCCCGCAGGGCGCTGCGAAAGCGGCCCATGACGACCGCTGCCCGCAACCCGTGGCCCACGACGTCTCCGATCGTCAAACCAACGAGATCCGGCGACAGGAGCAATACGTCGTACCAGTCGCCGCCGAGGTTCCCCGGTTCCCCGGGGACGTATCGCGCCGCGAACTGCAGCCCGCGGATCGTCGGCAACCGCTCCGGCAGCAGGCTGCGCTGGAGAACAGCAGTCGCGGCTCGTTCGTGGTTCGATAGGTGCGCGCTGATGGCGAGGGCGGCGCGGTCGCCCGCGAGCTGCAACAGCTCTGCATCCTCCTCGGTGAAGCGACGGGGGGTGAGCGTGCCGACGTGGACGACACCGAGCACGCTTCCGCTGGCAATCAGCGGCGCACCCATCAACGACTGGATGCCTTTCTCCAGCAGGATCGGGTTCAGCACGTTGGTGTCGTTGACCTGCTCCAGCATCAGCGGTCTATGAGACACGGCGACTCGTCCTGCAAATCCCTGGCCCAGCGGGATCCGAACCCCCTGACGAACCTCTTCTTCGATCCCCTTGGCGGCCGTGGCGACCAGCTCCTCGGCAGAGGGGTCGAGCAGCAGGACAGCCGCGGTGTCGGCATCCAACAGCTCGCGCACCCGCTCGAGAAGCTCGTCGAGCATCTCGTCGAGGCTGAGGTGCGCCAGCGCCGCATCGGTGAGCGTTTGGAGTCGGTGCAGCTTCTCTTGAGCACCCTGGCCGTGCACCGCGGGCATATGTGGTGACGAAGTCGTCACGGACGGGAGCGTAGTGCTCGGCGCCGACGTTGCGGGCTATTCGATCATCAGGACGTCGGCGAGCCCGTTGATCTCGATGACCCGGCGCACGAAGTTGGACGGGTCATGCAACACGAGGCGGCGCCCGTCGGGTTCGAGCTTGCGGTGGGCGCGCACCAGCGCGTGCAGAGCGGAGGAATCGATGAAGTCGAGACCGGAGGAATCGACGCGGACGTCGCCGTCGGTTGCCAGCACTTCCGACTGGAGCTCGTCGTCGAGCAGCTCGGCGGTGGCGATGTCGACCTCCCCCGTGAGCACCAACGTCGACCCGCCGTCCGTTGCTCTCGATCGCTCGATCTGGAACAGACCCGACCTCACTCCATGCTGGTGATGACGCTGCGAATGACCTCGCCCGCCTGCATGGCGCGAAACGCGTCGTTGACCTCGTCGAGGTGGATGTGCCGCGACACCATCGCGCCCAGGTCGAGCCGACCGGTCTCGACCAGCTCCACGAAGCGCGGGAAGTCACGGCGTACCTGTGCCGAGCCGTAGACACAACCGAGCAGCTTCTTCTCGTCGTAGAACAGCGAGAATCCGGGCAGGGTGACCTGCGAGTCCATGCGGGGCATGCCGACG
>JAPSGP010000426.1 GCA_031177445.1 Acidimicrobiia bacterium | reverse complement strand
ATCATCACGGGGTTGCGCGCCTCGCCGATCGGGCCCTTCGCGCCGGTCGGGGGCACGCTCGGTACTGGTTCTGCCATCGATCATCTCCTGCCTAGGGAAGAAAGGCTGCCGACTGCCTAATAGGACGGGCGTCGAAAGTCAACGGGCTCGGCTACCGCAGGCTGAACGGTGGATAGACGTCGGTCATGAAGAAGACGTAGGTCTGCACCCGAGTCATCCATCGGAAGACCCCGACGACGTAGTCCCGCAGCCCTTGCGGGTACTTCCCCGTGAAGATCACCACGAAGAAGGCGGCGATCTTCACGAAGATCAAACCGATGAAGAGCACGATCAGCACGATGTAGTGCGGGATCGCGAGCAGCCACTTGACGAGTGGCAGCCATCGGTTGAGCTCCGCCGGCTCTTCGATCGCGAACACAGCGGGATCGCCACCCGGGTCCGATGCGGTCGTGCCGAACGCGAACGGCGGGTACTCGTTGCGCAGGAACAAGGCGAAGCTCGACACTCGCCACTGATATCGATGGACCATCGCCATGGTCCCGAAGATGCCCGTGGGTATGCGCTTCGTGAAGAGCACGGTGAAGAACGAGATCAACGCCAGGACGTTGAGCACGATGTCGAGGACATAGAGAACGACGAAGTGCGGGATCGCCAGGATCCAGTTGACGATCGGGCGCCACCGGGCGACCTCCAGTGGAGTGGTGAGCTCGAGCCGTACCGGAGATGCCGGGGCTGCGACCCCACCTGCCGAGGCGTCTGTCATCTCTCCCCCTTCGCCGAAGCGCGAAAGGGATTCCTAATCGGTCGGTTCGCGGCCGTCAACGACCGGCGATCACGCCTCGACCTCGCGGCGGCCCTCGAGGGCGCGGCCGAGCGTCACCTCGTCGGCGTACTCGAGATCTCCGCCGACGGGTAGGCCGCTGGCAATACGCGTGACGCGGAGGCCCTGGGGCTTGAGCAGCCGGGCGAGGTACATCGCGGTGGCCTCGCCCTCGATGTTGGGGTTGGTCGCGAGGATCACCTCTTCGACGCCCTCGGCCGGGATGCGCGCAAGCAGTTCCTTGATGCGCAGCTGCTCGGGCCCGACGCCCTCGATGGGCGAGATCGCGCCCAGCAGCACGTGGTAGCGACCTCGGAACTCCTGCGTGCGCTCGACGGCCACGATGTCGCGCGGCTCCTCGACCACGCACAGCACCGTGGCGTCGCGCCGGTCGTCACGGCAGTACACGCACAGCTCGCCCTCGGCGAAGTTGAAGCAGCGCCGGCACCACGACACCCGATCCTTGGCTTCGACGATTGCCCGGGCGAGGCGGTTGGCGTCCTCGGGTGCCGCCTTCATGAGGTAGAAGGCGATGCGCTGCGCCGACTTCGGGCCGACTCCGGGCAGGCGGCCGAGCTCGTCGAGGAGCTTCTGGACCGGCGCCTCGTACGGTGAGGTCACCCCAGGAGGCCGCCGAGACTGCCCATGTCGATGCCTCCGGTGACCGCGCCCATCTTCTCGGCCTGAAGCTCCTGCGAGCGCCGGAGCGCGTCGCTCACCGCCGCGACCACGAGGTCCTCGAGCATCTCGACGTCTTCGGGATCGACGACGTCGGGAGCAATCGACACGGACTGGAGCTCACCGGCGCCGGTGGCGACGGCCTTCACGACGCCCCCTCCGGCGGAGCCCTCGACCGTGGCGGTGGCGAGGGCTTCCTGCGCCGCGGCCATGTCGGCCTGCATCTTCTGCATCTGGCGCATCATCTGATTGAGTTGCTTCTGGTTCGCCACAGCGCTGCTCCGCGTCCTCGGAACTCGACTACTCGGAACTCGACTACTCGCGGGGACGTTCCTCGACCACGCTCGCGCCGAGCGACTCGGTGAGGAGACCGAAGGAGGCTACCGCGGCGTCCCCTGGTGGAGCGTCGACGAGCTCGCCCGGATCGACCCCGAAGTCGTCGTCGGGTTCTGGGGGTGGCGGCGGCGCTTCGACCGTGCCGGTACCGCCGAAGTCGTGCGGCACGAGGTTGAACCGCAGCTTGCGACCCAGCCGCTCCGAGAGCGCGTCGCGGATGGTGTCGGCCTCGCGCTTGAACCGCGGTTTCGCCGCTTCGATCAGCTTGGGCGGCACGCCGAAGACGATGACGTCCTCTTCGACGCGCAGTGGCTGCGCTTCCTGCACCGCATTCCGGGTCGCCACCGGCAGCGCCGGCAGGATCTCGGACCACACGACGATCACGTCGTCCACGTCGACCGGGCCCCCCTGCGGCGTTTGCGCCGAAGAGCTGGGTACAGACGCCTCGTCTGCACCAACGCTCGAGGTGGACGGCGGCGGGGACACCTCGGCCGGCCGCGCCTCGGGTTGTGGCGCCGACCGCTGGCGCTCCTTGCGCAGGGCACCGATGGTGGCGCCGGGCGACCTCGAGGACGCGGGTGCGGAGGCCGGCGGCACCGACGAGCCGGTACCCACGGACCCACGCAGCTCGGCGACGGCCTGCTCGAGTTTGTCGAGCCGCTCGACGAGCGCGTCGACGAGTGCAGCGGAGTCGCGCCGGGTCAGGCGCACGAGCGCGATCTCGAGCACGAGCCGGGGATCGGCGGCGTCGGTGCCGCGCATGTCGACGACGCTCTTGCCGATCGTCTCGAGCACGCGCACCAGTACCGCATTGCCGAGCGCGGCACCGAGCGCGCGTAGTCGCTCCTGCTGCTCGTGCGACGCTTCCACTCGGGCCCGGTCGCCCGCGGCGTTGAGCAGGAACGCGTCGCGACATGTGCGCAGGAGATCCTCCGCAACGCGACGCGGCTCGTGGCCGGAGTCGAGCAGCTCCCCGAGGGCGACGAGGACGCCCGGTGCATCCTCGGCCGCGATCGCCTCGAGGACGACGGCTCGGGTGTCGAACGGAGTACTGCCGAACAGGTCGGTCACGACGGCTGGGTCGAGCGGTCCCGACGAGTGGGCGATCGCCCGATCGAGCAGCGATTCCGCGTCGCGCGCCGAGCCGGCGCCGGCGCGGGCG